>NZ_JBSGXZ010000012.1:0-188967 GCF_053610285.1 Lentzea sp. NPDC054927 | reverse complement strand
GGCCACGTGCCGGCGGGGGATTTTTCGTTGTGCGGCTTGGATTTCCTGCCTGGACATGTCGAAACGAGCGGGTCTGGTTCGACGTATCTGTGAAGGCGAAATCCTTGGAAGGGAACGGAAATGTCCACCACCCGCTGCGCCACCGTCATCATGCGAGTGCTGGTCCGCAGCCGGGTCGCGCCCGTGATCGTGACGGCGCTGAACGTCCTGCTGGACACCAGCCACCTGGCCACCGCGCTCATCGTCGCGCTGGCCGAGCTCGCGGTGGCGCTGGGTTCCCTACCGCGCCACGAATGCCGCGAGCAGCGCCTGCACCTCGTACACGTCGACTCCCTTGCCGAACTGCTTGGAGATCGGCACGTCACTGCTGGAGATCCAGATCTTCAGCTCCGCGTCCAGGTCGAAGGTGCCGGCCGTCTCGACGGAGAACTGCGTGATCGCCTTGTACGGCACTGAGTGGTACTCGACCTTCTTGCCCGTCATGCCCTGCTTGTCGACCAGGATGAGCCGCCGGTCGGTGAACAGGAACGAGTCGCGCATCAGCTGGTAGGCCGCGTGGATCTGTTCCCCCTGCGCCAGAAGCCGCCCGAACTCCTTCGCGGCGTCCCGCGGGTCGAGCTTCGACGCGTTCCCCATCATTCCGCTGAGAAGTCCCATACGTCCAGGTTTACCAGGCTTGCGGAAACCTTGTCCTGATCTTGGCGTTCTCCTGCACTTCTCCTGCCCGGGCACTTCCGTGCGTTACCCGAAAGTGGTGTTCAACAGCCACTCGATCGGGGAGAACCACACGATGCGCAACCGTTTCGCCGGAGTCGTCGCACTGGCCGGAGCCGCCCTGCTGGTGACCGGATGTGCCGGAACAGCGGCAGAAGCCACCAAGCAGGACCCGATGCCGACGAACGACCAGATCAAGGCACTGTTCGCCGACTGGAACGCGGCCCTCGCCACGGGTGACGCCCAGAAGGTGGCCGACCGTTACGCTCCGAACGCGGTCCTGCTGCCCACGGTGTCGAACCAGGTGCGGTCCACGCGCGCCGAGATCGTCGACTACTTCGAGCACTTCCTGCAGAACAAGCCGAGCGGCACCATCCTCGACTCGCACATCGCGGTGCTCGACGCCGACGACGCGATCGACGCGGGCACCTACCGGTTCGCGCTCACCAAGGACGGCAAGCCGACCACTGTGGACGCTCGCTACACGTTCGTCTACGAGAAGATCGACGGGAACTGGCTCATCGTGAACCACCACTCGTCGGCGATGCCGGAGCAAGTCTGATCCGCACGCACAGCCCGCCACCGGACGCGGCGTCGAGCGACACCGCGCCGCCGTCGTCGGTGACGAGCTGCTTCACGATCGCGAGGCCGAGACCGGACCCGCCCTTGCCGGTCAGGCCCTGACCGCGCCAGAACCGGTCGAACGCCCGCGCGCGATCGGCTGACGGCAGCCCGGGTCCGGAGTCGATGATCTCCAGCAGGCCCGGCCGGGTGGTGCGCACCAGGATCGTGGCGCCGTCCGGGGACACCTCCAGCGCGTTGGACAGCACGTTGTCCAGCACCTGCTCGAGGTGCCCCGGCGTCGCGAGGACCCGGATGTCGAAACCCTCGGACACCAGCGCGATCGACCGTTCGTCGGCGGCGGCGCGCCAGGCGGTGAACCGTTCGGCGACGACGTCCAGCACCTGCACGGGTTCGGGATGGGCGACGTCGGCCTCGGCCCGCGCCAGCGCCAGCAAGCCGTTGACCAGCCGTGACATCCGCACGACCTCGGCGGTCGCCATCTCGACGTCCTCGCGGGTGTGCGGGTCGTCGACGCCGTCGGCCACGTTGTCCAGCGACAGCCGCAACGCCGTCAGCGGGGTGCGCAGCTGGTGCGAGGCGTCACCGATGAACGCCCGCTGCGAACGGACCAGCGTGCCGATGGTCTCGGCGGCGGTGTTCAACGTCCTGGCGAGCGTGCGGGTCTCGGGCGGCCCGGTCTCCTCGGCGCGCGCGGTCAGGTCGCCGTCCCGCAGCCGCGCCGCCATGCCGGTCAGCTCGCGCAACGGCCGGGTGACCCGCCGCGCCAGCCACAGCCCGAGGAACGCCGCCACGATCAGCACACCCACCGCGAGCAGTGCGCGGAAACCCCAGATGTACCACAGTCTGTCGATGATCGGACCGTCCGGATAGGACAGCCGGATGGCGCCCACGACCGTGCCGTCCGGCTTCCGTGCCTGCACGGTGAGCTTCAGCCCCTCGGCGTCCCAGACCTTGTTCTCGGGTTCTGGCCCGAGCACGTCGATCTGGCCGGGCGTCTGGCGTTCG
Organism: Lentzea sp. NPDC054927; assembly: GCF_053610285.1. Lineage (NCBI taxonomy): Bacteria > Bacillati > Actinomycetota > Actinomycetes > Pseudonocardiales > Pseudonocardiaceae > Lentzea > Lentzea sp. NPDC054927. The sequence goes on along the minus strand of NZ_JBSGXZ010000012.1, from coordinate 186,663 downwards.
TAGGCGTCCACCAGCGCGCTCAACGACCTGGTGTCGCCCGACGCCAGCAGCAGCGCGGCGGTCTCGGCCTCGCGCCGGGCGGTGTTCTCCGCGTCGCCGAACAGCTGGTTGTTCAGGGTGAACGCCACCGGCACGGTGAACGCCGCGATCGCGATCGCGACCAGCAGCACGTAGCTCCAGACGAGTTGACGGATCACGGGAGCACCAGCCGGAATCCCACGCCCCGCACCGTTTCCAGCGACGCCGCGTCACCGAGTTTGCGGCGCAGCACCCCCACGTGCACGTCCAGCGTCTTGGTGGGGCCGAACCAGTTCTCGTCCCACACCGCCTCCATGATCTGCTCGCGGGTGAACACCGCGCCCGGCTCCTCGGCCAGGAACGCCAGCAGGTCGAACTCCTTCGGCGCCAGCTCCACCTCGGCACCATCGAGGTGCACCCGCCGCCCACGCCGATCGATCCGCAACCGCCCGTGCTCCTGCGCAGGTTCTTTCTGCGTGGGCTGGGTACGCCTCAGGACCGCCCGCATCCGTGCGACGACCTCGCGCACGCCGAACGGTTTGGTGACGTAGTCGTCCGCACCGATCTCAAGCCCCACGACCCGATCGACCTCGTCGGACCGTGCGCTGATCACGATGATCGGCACGTCCCCGCGCGCACGCAGCTCACGGCAGACGTCCAAGCCGTCCATGTCTGGCAGCCCGAGGTCGACGAGCGCCAAGACGAAGTCATCGGCGGTGAGCGCCTCCGCACCCGTGCGCACCCAACGGACCTCGAACCCGTAACGGGACAGCCCGCGCGTGAGCGATTCCGCGATCGGCTCGTCGTCCTCCACCAGCAGCACCCGCATGGGCGCTGATCATTCCACTGAACGCGGGAGAGCGTTTCGCAACCGGATCCCGCTCCACCCGAGCGAGCTGGTGGACACCGCGTCCCAGAACGGCCACAGGTTCGGCAGCACCCGCAGCCCGATCCCCGCCTCCTCGTGCAGCGCGAACAGGTCGCCGACCCGTTCGGCGGGACCGAGCGGCAACACCGGTTCCGTCGCCACCACGGCGTGCCCACGACCGTCGCCCTTCTCCGCGAACGGCCGGAACACCTCGGCGGGCAACCTGTACGCGTACAGCCGCACGATCCGCATGCGCTCCAGCCACCCGTACTCGACGGCGTGCACCCGATCACCGCAGCCGGGCCCGATGATCCGGTCGCGGTCCGCCGCCGACGTGCCGGAGATCGTCCACGCCATCGCCCGCGGGCACTGCCGCGGGAACCAGTAGTCGGGGGAGCGGCCGGCGTCCACGGCCCACACGTACTCGCCGGGCTGCTGCGCGGTGGCCGCCAGGTGCGGCACGAACCGGGTGATCGAAGGATCTTCGGAGAAGTGCAACACCTGACCGGGTTCGGGCCGCATGTGGTCATACTGGCCCGCATGCGGAGGTTGATGCTCGCGGTTTTGCTCGTCCTCACCGGCTGCTCCTCCGGCGGGGGCAACGGAGTCGGCTTCACCGCCGTCGACCTCACGGCCACCCCGGAAGCGTTGGCCACGCACGGCGACATGCTGGTCATCGGCACCCGCCCGTCCGACCACCCGGAACTGGCCACGCGCACCAAAGACGGCAAGCTCACCAACGTCCGGCTCACCCCGGCGACCCCGTACGGCAAAGAAGCGCACTGGTACGGCATCACCTCCGACGGCACCACGATCACCGGCGTCGGCGGCGAACGCGGCGGCGCGCACGGCAACGTCCGCTGGAGCGCCTGGACCGGCGACACCCGCCAGATCGTCGAAAAACCGCAGGCCTTCAGCACGTTCGGCGGCTACGGCGCGGGCGAACTGATCGGCGTGGTCCGCACGCCCCAGGGCCCGCAGATCATCGGCACCTGGCAGAGCGCCAAGGCAGGCCTCGACCTCGCGGCCTGGACCTACGCGGCGGACACCTGGACCCGCCAGCCCTCCGCCGGCACCGTCCTGGAGAGCTCGCAGGAACTCCTGCGCTTCCCGCTCGCCGTCACCGAGAACGGCGCCGGCGCACTCGTTGCCGGCTGGCAGATCGCCAAGGGCACCGTGAGCGCGGCCGTCTGGCAGTACGACGGCAAGACCTGGACCACCGCCACCCTCCCGGACGGCGACGCCGCGCTCGCCGCCCGCTGCTGGGACGGCACCTGCCACGTCGTCGGCCGCGCCAAGGGCAAGCTCGCCTGGTGGTCGGGCTCAGGCACGGACTGGAAGAAGCTGGCCACACCGGACATCCCGGTCAGCGACAACCAGAACCTCGCCGCACCCGTCCCGGTCAACGGCACCCCGACGCTGTTCATCGACCACAACGGCGTCAAGCTCGTGTCCGAAAAGGACGAACGCCCCGCGGACGGGCCGAGCGGCGAGGTCGTGGCGGCGGAGAAGGCCGGCGATCAGGTGTTCGTGATCGCGGGCGGCCGTCTCTGGCGCCTCACCTAGAGAGCAACGCGCGCAACGTCTCCAACCCGTCGAGCACCGCTTTCCGCTCGGCAGGAGACGCCGCGTCGAGCGCGCGGGTCAGCCGTCCGTACGGGCCTTCCGTGATCTCCCGCGTGTAACCCTGCACCGGCGCGGTCACCTGCACCCGTGTGAAGCGGCGGTCATCCGGGTCGGTCTCCCGCGTCACCAACCCGCGCGCCTGCAGCCGATCCACGATCCCGGACGTCGTGGAATGCGACAGGCTCAGCCGCCGCGCCAGCTCCGTGACCGTCGCGGACCCCTCGGTCACCAGTGACCTGACCAGGCTGACCTGCGGACCGGTGAGCCCGCTGCGGGCCTGGTCACCGGTCGGTTCGATCGACGTGGTCAGCAACTCCTGCCGCAACGCGCGCAGATGCGCCATCACAGACTCCGCGTCCCGGAAAGCACTCTCGTCGACCATGGCGCGCAGTGTAGGGCCGGAGTACGTTGGATGCGACGCGTCGTATGCGACGGACTTTGAGGGAAGAACCGATGACCATCAAGCGCGTACCCACACCGGCCGGCGACGAGGCCTGGCTGGTCACCAACTACGACCTGGTCAAAACCCTGCTGGCGGACCGCAGGCTCGGCCGTGGCCACGCCGACCCGGACAACGCGCCGAGGTTCACCAACTCGGCGATCCTCGGCAAACCGCACAAAGCCACCGCGGAGGAGGAGAACGAGCGGCACGCGTGGATGCGCAGGATGCTCGCGCCGTCGTTCTCCGCCAAGAACATGGAGTCGATGCGTCCACGCGTGCGGCACCTGCTGAACACCCTGCTCGACGACCTGGTCACCCAGGACCAGCCCGCAGACTTCCACGAGGCGGTGTCGTTCCCTCTGCCGGTGCTGGTGATCTGCGAACTCCTGGGTGTCCCCGCCGGCGATCGCGCCGAGTTCCGGGTCTGGTCGGAAGCCATGAGCACGCTCAACGACGAGCAGAAGTCGCTCCAAGGCTTCGCGCGGCTGTGGGAGTACATGGGCGAACTCGTCGCACGGAAGAAGAAGGAACCTGGCGACGACGTCATCACCCGCATGATCGAAGCGAACCCGGACAGCCGCGAGGAGGAGATCGCGCAGCTCAGCGCGGGTCTGCTGTTCGCGGGCCACGAGACCACGGTCGCCGCCGCCGACCGCGGCGTCATGCTGCTCAGCCTCAACCCCGGTCAGTGGGACGCGCTCCGGGCAGACCCCGGTGGCATCCCGGACGTCGTCGAGGAGATCCTGCGCCACCGCTCACCGGTGTCGACGCGGTCCGAGGACTCCGGCCTGCCCCGCTACGCGCTGGCCGACATCGACGTCGAAGGAGTACGAATCGCCCAAGGCGACCTGGTGCTGCTCGGCGTCGAGCAGGCCAATCGAGACGAGGCGAGGTTCCCGGACCCCGCCGCCTTCACCCGGCGCGAGTCCAACCCCCACCTCACGTTCGGGCACGGCTTCCGGTTCTGCGTCGGCGCGCCCCTCGCCAGGGTCGAGCTGACCGAATTGTTCGGAGCGCTTGTGACGCGCTTCACGGCGTTCGGTCTAGCGGTCGACGTGGCCGAACTCCGCCCGCGGACGGAACAGCTGGTCGGCGGGGTGGCGGAGCTGCCGGTGCGCTGGACAGCCCAGTGATCGATACAGTGACCGTGCACGCATAAGGCGCTTCGCAGCGTGATGGCCGGTTTTCGATCACATTGCGCTGCTTGTCCCACATCTTCCGGTCATTGCATTCACCCGGATGCGTCACATCCATCCGCGCCGCGACAGAACTTCACGGTGAATGCGGCGATCTGGACGCACAATGGTCACGCTTGGACACACAATTGCCGAGGGTCAACTGTTGATGTGGCTGTTCGGCCGTCCTTTTCGCCACGCATGGGTGACTATGGCCCGGTCAGTGGGCCCCTGCGAATCGTGGGGGTGGGCGGCGGTCCGCCAGATCGGCGGTTAATCTCTTGCAACTCGTCCACTGCAATCCAGTGTGCCGACGTCGCAACCACCGGGGAGAGGACTGAACACGGGTGGCCGGATTTCTGTTGCGGCGGTTGGTCAACTACGTGGTGCTTGCCCTTGTGGCAACGTTCCTGGCGTTCACGTTGGCCTCCGCCACCTTTGACCCGATCGGGGTGTTGCAACAACGCAACCCACCGCCTCCTGCGGCATCGATCGAGGCGAAGAAACGAGACCTGCACCTCGACCAGCCGATCCCGCAGAGGTTCGTCACCTGGATGAGCGGTGTGGTTCAGGGCGACTTCGGTCGTACCGTCGCGGACCGCCCGATCACCGACGAACTCGGCAGGCGCATCGGCGTGAGCTTGAGGCTGTTCCTGATCGGCATCACGGTCGGCATCCTGTTCGGCGTGCTCCTCGGTGTGGTGAGCGCGATCCGGCAGTACAAGTTCAGCGACTACTTCGCGACCCTGTTCAGCTTCATATTGCTGTCCATGCCGGTCCTGGTGCTGGGCCCGCTGCTCAAGCTGGGCGCGCAGAGCCTCAACGACTCGATCGGCACCAACGTGCTGATCTTCGTCGGTGAGACGACACCGGGCTTCCAGGGCAACTGGCTCGAGCAGCTCGGTGACCGGTTGCAGCACCTGATCCTGCCGACGCTCTCGATCGCGCTCGGCCAGATCGCCTTCTACAGCCGCTACCAGCGCTCGTCGATGCTCGACGTGCTCGGCAGCGACTTCCTGCGCACCGCCCAGGCCAAGGGGCTGACCCGCCGCAAGGCGCTGTTCAAGCACGGCCTGCGCACCGCGCTGATCCCGATGGCGACGCTGTTCGCGTTCGGGTTCGGCCTGCTCGTCGTCGGTGGCACGTTCACGGAGAAGATCTTCACCTGGTACGGCATGGGTGACTGGCTGGTCGTCGGCATCGGGTCTCAGGACGCGAACATCACTGCGACGGTGACGCTCTTCGTCGCGGTCTGCGTGCTGTTCTCCGGCTGGCTCGCCGACGTGCTGTACGCCGCGCTCGACCCCCGAATCCGTGTGAACTAGGCAAGGTGACGACGACGTGACCGTGATCCTCAACGAGGGCGACGCCGCCGGAACCACCGGTGCCGCCTCGGGCAGCCCCGTCGACGCGGCGCCTGAACCCGAAAAGGCGATGACGCGCGGCAGGCTCGTGTTCATCCGCTTCCTGCGCAACAAGCTGGCGCTGATCGGCCTGGTTGTCATCGCCGTGATGTACGTGATGGCGTTCGTGGGCCCGCTTCTGTCGAAGTGGACCTACGACACCCAGGACTACTCGGCGTTCCTGGAACCGCCCTACTCCGAGCACATCTTCGGCACCGACAAGATCGGTACCGACATGTTCGCGCTGACCATGCGCGGGCTGCAGAAGTCGTTGATCATCGGCCTGCTCGTGGCGCTGATCTCGACCACCATCGCCGCGATCGTCGGTGCGGCGGCCGGCTACTTCCTCGGTGTCGCCGACAAGGCGCTCATGTGGGTCGTCGACCTGCTGCTGGTGCTGCCGTCGTTCCTGATCATCGCGATCCTGAGCCCGTGGTTCCGCGGCAAGTCGTGGTGGCTGCTGGTGATCATGCTGGCGGCGTTCCAGTGGATGATCACCGCCCGCATCGTGCGCGGCATGACGCTGACGCTGAAGGAACGCGAGTTCGTGAAGGCGGCCAAGTTCATGGGCCAGCCGGCGCGCAAGATCATCGCCAAGCACATCGTGCCGAACATGGCGTCACTGCTGATCATCGACGCGACCATCAACGTCGGTTCGGCGGTGCTCGCCGAGACGGGCCTGAGCTTCTTCGGGTTCGGCGTCCAGTCGCCCGACGTCTCGCTCGGCACCATGATCGGCCTGTACGCCGAGTCCGTGACGACCTTCCCGTGGCTGTTCCTGTTCCCGGCGGGCTTCCTCGTCGTGTTCGTGCTGGCGGTGAACTGGGTCGGCGACGGGCTTCGTGACGCGCTCGACCCCACCTCCACGCGAGTGCGCCGCAAGGAGAAGAAGGAAACCAAGGAGAAGGCCGCCTGATGACCACCTCGGAGATCCAGTTCGACACTCCGGCCGACCCGGTCGTCGAAGGGCCGGTTCTGCAGGTCGAGGACCTTCACGTGTCCTTCCCGAGCGAGTCCGGCCGAGTGCACGCCGTGCGCGGGCTGAGCTACCACGTCTCACCCGGCGAGGTGCTCGGCATCGTCGGCGAGTCCGGTTCGGGCAAGTCCGTGTCGTCGCTCGCCGTCATGGGCCTGCTGCCCTCGTCGGCGCGCATCGGCGGTTCCATCAAGTTCCAGGGCCGCGAGCTCATCGGCCGCGGCGACACCGAGCTGTCGAAGATCCGCGGCCGGCGCATCTCGATGGTGTTCCAGGACCCGCTGTCCGCGCTGACGCCGGTCTACACCGTCGGCGACCAGATCGCCGAGGCGATCCTGGTGCACCGCAAGGGCGCCGTGTCCAAGTCGGGCGCCGCCAAGCGCGCGGTCGAACTGCTCGACCTGGTCGGCATCCCGAACGCCGCCGACCGCGCCAAGGCGTTCCCGCACGAGTTCTCGGGCGGCATGCGGCAGCGCGCGGTGATCGCCATGGCGATCGCCAACGACCCCGACCTGATCATCGCCGACGAGCCGACCACCGCGCTCGACGTGACGGTGCAGGCGCAGGTGCTGCAGCTGCTCGAGACCGCGCAGGAGGTCACCGGCGCGGGCATCGTGATCATCACCCACGACCTCGGCGTCGTCGCCGGGTTCGCGGACCGGCTGATGGTCATGTACGCGGGCCGTGCCGTCGAAAAGGGCAAGGTCGACGAGATCTACGAGCGGCCGCGCATGCCGTACACGCTCGGCCTGCTCGGCTCGATCCCGCGCCTCGACGTCGGCGAGAAGCAGGCGCTCGTGCCGATCACCGGCCAGCCGCCGTCGCTCACGGACCTTCCCCCAGGTTGCCCGTTCGCGCCGCGCTGCCCGATGGTCGTCGACGCCTGCCACACCGCCGAGCCGCCGCTGATCGACGTCGACGGGTCGGACGAGCACCAGGCCGCGTGCATCAGGACCGGCGAGATCGCCGCCACCGACGCCGAGGGCGCCGAGGCGGCCGCCGAGATCTTCGGTGCCGAGGTCGTCGAAGAGGCCGAGATCGCCAAGGTGCCGCGCGAGCAGCGCGACATCGTGCTGGGCCTCGACAACCTGGTCAAGGAGTACGCGGTCAACAAGGGCGTGGTGTTCAAGCGCCGCGTCGGCACCGTGCACGCCGTCGCGGGCATCACGTTCGACGTCCGCGAGGGCGAGACCCTCGGCCTGGTCGGCGAGTCGGGCTGTGGCAAGACCACGACCCTGATGGAGATCCTCGGCCTGGAAAAGCCGATGGGCGGCGAGATCTCGGTCCTCGGCACCAACGTGTCCTCTTTGGACTCGAAGCGCCGCTTCGAGATCCGCCGCGACATGTCGGTGGTCTTCCAGGACCCGATGGCCTCGCTCGACCCGCGCCTGACGATCAACGACGTCATCGCCGAGCCGATGCAGGTCCACGGCTACGCCAAGGACGAGATCAACCGGCGCGTGCCGGAGCTGATGCGGCTCGTGGGCCTGCGTCCCGAGCAGCTGTCGCGCTACCCCGGTGAGTTCTCCGGCGGTCAGCGTCAGCGCATCGGCATCGCACGGGCCCTCGCGCTCGAACCGAAGCTCGTCGTGCTCGACGAGCCGGTGTCGGCGCTGGACGTGTCCATCCAGGCAGGTGTCATCAACCTGCTGGAGGAGCTGAAGTCCAAGCTGGGCCTGGCTTACCTGTTCGTCGCGCACGACCTGTCGGTGGTGCGCCACATCGCGGACCGGGTGGCCGTGATGTACCTCGGGAAGATCGTCGAGATCGGCGAGGTGGACTCGGTGTTCGACGCACCGCGTCACCCGTACACGCAGGCTCTGCTGTCGGCGATCCCGATTCCCGACCCCGTGAAGGAACGCCAGCGGGAGAGGATTCTCCTGACCGGCGACCTGCCGAGCCCGGCGAACCCGCCGTCCGGCTGCCGGTTCCGCACCCGATGCTTCCTGCACGCGTCGCTGCCTCCCGAGAAGCAGCGCACGTGCATCGAGCTGGAACCACCGCGCGAAACGCAGGCCCCCGACCACGAGGCCGCCTGCCACTTCGCTCAGATCCGTCAGGTCCTCTGATGCATCCGTCGCCTCAGAAGATGGCCTGCGAGCACGAAGGAACAGTGTCCCCGGCAACTGGTGTCCGGGCACGAGGGAGGTTCACGACAGTGAGTCGACGTACCAAGGTGGGAGTGATCGCCCTGGCCGCGGTCGCCCTCACGCTTACCGCGTGTGGGGGGCCCAGCAAGACCGATTCCGGGCTCAAGGGCGCGGACAACGCGATCGGCCAGGCGGACATCAACCCGCAGGACGCGTCCAAGGTCAAGGACGGCGGAGAGTTCCGCTGGCCCGTCGACCAGTTGCCGGACAACTGGAACTACAACCAGCTCGACGGCACCAACGCCGACGGTCGTCGCATGATCGACACGTTGATGCCCAACCTGTTCAAGCAGAAGGCCGACTCGACGATCGAGGTCAACAAGGACTACCTCGACGACGCGAAGCTCGCCTCCAGCGACCCGCAGGTCCTCGAGTTCAAGATCAGCTCGAAGGCCAAGTGGTCCGACGGCAAGCCGCTGTCGTGGGAGGACTTCGAGGCCATGTGGAAGTCCCTCAACGGGACCGACAAGGCCTACGAGGTCGCCGGCACCACCGGCTACGAGGACATCGAGAAGGTCGAGAAGGGCGCGTCCGACCAGGACGTCAAGGTGACCTTCAAGAAGAAGTTCGCCGAGTGGAAGGGTGGCCTGTTCTCGCCGCTCTACCCGAAGGCCATGTCCGCCTCGGCCGAGGAGTTCAACAAGGGCTGGGCCGACGCGCCGAAGATCACCGCCGGTCCGTTCAAGATCGGCACGATCGACCGCACCGCCAAGCTCGTCACGGTCGTCCGTGACTCCGCCTGGTGGGGCGACAAGCCGAAGCTCGAGAAGATCACGTTCCGTCAGGTCGACCGCCCCGCGCTCGCGGACGCCCTCGCCAACGGCCAGATCGACTACTTCGACATCGGCTCGAGCATCGACAACTTCACGCGTGCCAAGTCGATGCAGGGTGTGACGATCCGTCAGGCCATCACGCCGGACTACTCGCACATCACCTTCAACGGTGCGGACTCCTCGATCCTCAAGGACGCGAAGCTCCGCGTCGCGCTGACCCGCGGCATCGACACCAAGACCATCACCAAGGCCCTCCTCGGCCAGATGATCAAGGGCGACGCGCAGGTCACCGGTAACCACTTCTTCCTGCTGGGCTCCGCCGGTTACAAGGACAACTCGGCCGTCGCCTCGTTCGACAAGGAAGCGGCGAAGAAGCAGCTCGACGAGCTGGGCTGGAAGCTCGAGGGCGAGACCCGCAAGAAGGACGGCAAGGAGCTGGTGGTCCGGTACGTCATTCCGACGCCGAACCCGACTTCCGATCAGATCGCGAAGCTCGTGCAGTCGCAGCTGAAGGAGATCGGCGCCAAGGTCGACATCCAGGCCGTGCCGTCGACCGACTTCTTCAAGCAGTTCGTCAACGTCGGCAACTTCGACATGACCGGCTTCCGCTGGCTGGCCTCGGCCACGCCGATCTCGGACAGCAAGGGCATCTACACCCTCGACCCGGCCAGCACCAACCAGAACTACGGTCGCATCGGCTCGGACGAGGTCAACAAGCTGCTCGAGCAGGCGAACGGTGAGCTCGACGACACCAAGCGCCTGGAGCTGGCCAACGAGGCCGACAAGAAGATCTGGGAGCTGGGCGCGCAGTTGCCGCTGTACCAGCTGCCCGGCGCGGTCGCGATCAAGAGCAACGTGGCCAACATGGGCGCCGTCGCGTACGCGAACCGTCCGTACGACTACATCCACATGGGCTTCACCGAGTGATGTGTAGTTAGCTGTTGAACGGCCCGGCGGGCTTCCCGCCGGGCCGTTCGTTTCTGTTTGGAGCTTCTCTTGCTGCGTTCCCGGGTTCGCGCGCTGCGTCATGGTGTTCTCGCCACGGCGATCGTGCTGTTCGTCTGCCTCGTGGTCGGCCTGCTCGCGTGGCTGTCCTATTCGGACTCACGCGCTGCCTTGTCCTCGTTGACCTCCCGCGAGGTCGGTGAGGTGGTGTCCTATTCGGACGGTGCGGTCGAGGTGCGGTGGCCTTCGGGGTCGGCGCGCGTCCCGTACGAGGACGGTGCGAGGTTCGTGGGGCGGCAGACGCAGGTGGCGTTCGATCCCGCGGACCCGTCGCGTGCGGTGATTCCCGGCTCGAACCTGTTCGTGGACGCCGATCGCGCGCTGGGCGGCGTGACGTTCTCGCTCGCGGTGGCGCTGCTGGTGCTCTTCGCCGGCGTGGTGCGGGTGCTGCTCTCCGTTCGTTCCGCGCGTTCTGCCGCGGTCACCGTGCCGGTGCGGCGGATCCGGTTGCAGTCCGGTCTGATGGTCCGGTCGTGGCTGGAGATCGACGGGCCGACTGAGCGCTGGCTGCCGGTCTACTACGACCCGGTGCTCGTGACGCTGCCGTCGCCGGTCGACGTCGAACTGCGGGGCGGGCGCGTCGCTCTCGTGGACGGCGTCACCCTCTACCCGTCCGGCAGGGCCGTGACCAAACACCCGCGGGGCAGGCGTCTCGACAACCCGGTGCAGCCCGACCCGGAGACCCGCGCGCCGCGTGGCCTGCTCGCCCAGCTGCGGGTGGACGCGGTGTTCATGGTGCCCGCGCCGTTCGTCGGCCTGTTCTGGGCCTACCTCGACGGCACCGGTTTCACCGGCTGGATCACGGCGACGGTGATCGCCGCCGTGCTGGGCCTGTGGTGGGGCGCGTTCCGGGGTTCCGACCCTTCGTAATGCTTTGTGCTCGGTGAGCGACCTCCAACTAGGAGGCCGCTATGACCGACGTCACACTGCGGGTGCACGAAAACGGCGCCGACGACGAGCGCATCGAGCAGCTCACCACGTTCCTGAGATCCGAGCTGCAGGAGTTCGCCGCCGTCTCGGGCGTGTCCGGCGAGGCTCCCGCCGGCGCCAAGGCCATCGACCTGAACGAGCTCGGCACCCTGCTGACCACGGTCTCCCAGTCCACCGTCCTGGCCGCGCTGATCAACGCCGTGTCGTCGTGGCTGGGCCAGCGCCGCGACCGTTCGGTGACTGTCGAAGCCGACGGCGACACCCTGGAACTGACCGGCGCACCCTCGAAAGCCGAACTCGCCCAGCGGTCCGCCTGGCTGGGCCGCCACCTGCACCGCTACGCGTTGATCATCGCGAGCTACGAGTTCGCCGACCCAGGCCTCTCCTCTCTGCGCGCCCCGGCCCACGACGCCGCCCGTCTGGGCGAGGTACTGGCCGACCCGCGCATCGGCGCGTTCGACGTGCACACCCTGATCAACACCTCGGCCGCCGAGGTGAACGAGGCCGTCGAGGACTTCTTCGCCGACCGAGACCCCGACGACCTCCTGGTCCTGCACTTCTCCGGCCACGGCGTGAAGGACGAGGCAGGCGAACTCCACTTCGCCACCTCCGGCACCAAACTCAACCGCCTGGCTGGCACCGCCGTCTCCGCGGACTTCGTGGCCCGCCGCATGAACCGCTCCCGCTCCCGCCGCATAGTGCTGCTGCTCGACTGCTGCTACTCCGGCGCGTTCGGCCGCGGCATGGTCGCCCGCGCCGGCGGCTCAGTGGGCATCGAGGAACAGTTCGGCGGCAGCGGCCGAGCCGTCATCACCGCCTCATCGGCCATGGAATACGCCTTCGAAGGCGCCTCGGTCGCCGACACCTCGGAAGGCGAACCGTCAGTCTTCACCTCAGCCCTGGTCGAAGGCCTCGAATCCGGCGACGCCGACCGCGACCAGGACGGCCACGTAGGCCTCGACGAACTCTACGAATACGTCTACGACCGAGTCCGCCGCGTGACCCCGCACCAAACCCCGGGCAAGTGGATGCTCGACGTCCGCGGCGACCTGCGCATAGCCCGCCGAGCCCGCCCGGTCTCCGTGCCGGCCCCACTGCCCGCCGAACTGCAGGACGCCATCGACCACTCGCTCCCCGGCGTACGCGCGGGCGCGGTCCCAGAACTGCGCCGGATGCTGACCGTGGCCCACGAGGGCCGGGCACTCGCAGCGCGCCTGGCGTTGCGCCGGCTCGTCGACGACGACAGCCGGATGGTGGCGACGGCCGCGCGCAAAGCGCTGGGAGAGCACGGCGAGACGAGAGAACCTGCCTCGACAGCGACCAAGTCCACGAAACCTGCCTCGACAGCGACCGGGTCCACGAAGCCTGCCTCGCCCGCATCCAGCGCCGCCGCGTCCAGCACCGCTGCATCTGGTTCAGCCACATCACGCCCGTCCGAATCTGGTCCGGTCGCATCTGCGTCCGCGTCGTCTGGCTCGGGCGCGCCCAGCTCGAGCGAGTCTCGCTCGGGCACGTCTGGCTCGGCCACCTCCATTCCAGCTGCCTCTACTCCAGCTGCCTCCACCTCACCCACCTCCACCTCACCCACCTCCACCTCACCCACCTCCACCTCACCCACCTCCACCTCAGCTGCTTCCAGCTCAGCCACGTCCGGACCGGCCACCTCCATTCCAGCTGCCTCCACCCCGGCCACTCCCGACCCCACCGCCGAAAAGGCCACCAGCCGGACCGTGCGCACCGCGTCCGGCACCGCCTCCGCCACCTCCGCCCCAACCCCCACCACCCCGGACGAGCCCCAATCCCCCTACGTAGCCTCACCAGAGGCCATCCAAGCCGCGATCCCCCGACTAGCCGCCGCCCTGGCCCTGACCCTGCTCACAATCGGCCTCGTCTCCGTCCCGGGCGGCATCCCCGGCCACCTGGGCGACTCCAGCCCCGCCACCTGGCTGTTCGGCTCCCTGTGGCCATGGGCCCTGGTAGCAGCGATGTTCGCCGTCACCTGCCGCGACCACCCGTGGGCCCCCGGCGCCGCGTTAGGCCTCCTGGCAGGCATGACCGGCCTGCTGGCAAGCGGCGGCGACACCTACCTGTGGTTCCAGCTGGGGCTCGCGGCGACCGCCCTCGCGATCGCGTGCCAGACCAGCCCGTGGTGGCTGGCGGCGGCAGGAGGTGTGCTCGGCGCGGCAGGCGTGTTCGTCGTCGGCTCTTCCACCGGCGACCTGGACACGATCAGCACGGAAGGCGCCGACCTGGCCTTCATCGCCGCGGTCGCCGGTCTGATCGGGATCGCGGGCTACCGGCTCTGGCGCGAGCGGGCGTGGACGGGCGCGATCGCACCGGTCTTGCTGCTCCTCGACGCCGCCCTCACCCTGAACGACGTGCCGACCTACGTCGAGCACGCCAGCTTGGCGGGCCTGATCGTCGTGCCGCTGATCGCCGCGCTGACCAGCGGCACGGCCAGGTTCGCCGGATATGTGGCGGTCGCCGCGGGATTGCTGGTGCGCGCCAACGAGTACGTGTCCGCCAACGAACCGTCGTTCACGAGCATCGCGCACGTGACGTTGCCCCTCGCGGCGGCAGCGGTCGCTTACTTCTCGCGTTCGCGCTGATTCTTGCGGCGCTTGCCCTCGTGCATGGCGACGACGCGGGCGACGGGGATCGTGTGCCCTTCGGCGATCAGGTCGTCGGGCAGGCGTTGCGCCGCGGGCATCAGCGTCGTCCACGGGTCGCCGTCGAACCTGGTCCGGACGGTGAAGTCGGCCGGGGTCACGTCCTTCAGCGACTCCCACGGCACCGGGAATGAGATCGGCAGGCCCTCGCGCAGGCGTGGGCTGTAGGCGGCGACGACCGTGGCACCCCAGGCGCGCGTCGAGTCGAGGAACACCTTCCCGCCGCGCTCGGCCTTGATGTACGCGGTCGTCGCGATCTCCGGGTTGAGCTTCTCCGCCCGCGCGGCCACCGCACGCGTCGCCGCGGCCACGTCGTCGGCGTCGTGCTGTTCCAACGGCACGAAGATGTGCACGCCCTTGGCGCCGCTGGTCTTGACCGCGCCCGACAGGCCCGCCTGGGCCAGCGCCTCGCGGATCAGGAACGCCGACTCGACCACCACGTCGAACCCGGAACCCTCCGGCGGGTCGATGTCGAGCACCATGTGCGTCTGGTGATCGCCCAAGAACAACGGCACGTGGTACTCAACGGCCCGTTGGTTCGCGAACCACATCAGCGTCTGCTTGTCGTCGCACAACGCGTACTTGATCTGGCGGTGCGACGCCTCCGCCCAGACCTCGACGGTCTTGACGTAGTCCGGCGTGTACTTGGGGACGTTCTTCTGCATGAACGGGTCCTGGCCGCGCAGGATCCGCCACACCGACAGCGGCCGCCCGGCGAGCACCGGCACGAACCGGTCGGCGACGAAGTCCAGGTACTCGACCAGGTCACCCTTGATCGTGCCGCCGAACAACGGCTGGTCGAGCGACGAGAACTTCATGCTGTGCCCAATCCCATCTGGCTACTGTTCATCAGGAACCTCGAGTTCGTCTCGGGCAGCCCATTCCAGCAGCGGTTCGATCGACCACACCGCGTCGTCGATGCCGGCGTGCAGGTCGCCCAGCTCGGCGTAGCGCTTCGGCACCGTGGCGATGGTGAAGTCGCGCGGATCGACGTCCGGGACTTCGTCCCAGCGAATCGGCGTCGACACTGTGGCCTCGGGAAATCCCCGGACCGAGTAGGCCGAGGCGATCGTGTGGTCCCGTGCGTTCTGGTTGTAGTCCACGAAAACGAGCGACGGATCGCGGTCCTTGCGCCACCACGTGGTCTCGACGTCGTCAGGCGCGCGCCGTTCGACCTCGTGCGCGAACGCCAAAGCCGCCTTCCGCACGTCCTGGAACCCGTGGTCCGGCTTGATCCGCACGTAGATGTGCAGGCCCTTGCTGCCGGACGTCTTCGGGAACCCGACCGCGCCCAGCTCGGCCAGCACCTCCTCCGCCACCTGGGCCACCCGGCGCACGCGGTCGAACGTGCACGTGGGGCCGGGGTCGAGGTCGATGCGCCACTCGTCGGGCTTCTCGGTGTCGGCCGCGCGCGAGTTCCACGGGTGGAACTCCACAGTGGACATCTGCACGGCCCAGATCACGTCGGCGATGTGCGAGACGCAGAGTTCGTCCGCATGGCGGTTGTAGCGCGGAAAATGCACGCGGACGGTCCGCACCCACGGCGGCGCGCCGTTCGGAAGCCTTTTCTGGTGCACTTTCTCGCCGGTCACGCCCTCGGGGAAGCGGTGCAGCATGCACGGCCGTTGCCGCAGCGCGCGGACGATTCCGTCACCGACGGACAGGTAGTAGTTCGCGAGATCCAGTTTCGTCTCGCCGCGCGCGGGAAAGTAGACGCGGTCGGGGTTGGAGATCCGCACCACGCGGTCCTCCACCTCGAGCTCCACAGCCGGGGACTTGCCCATGTGGACCACGCTAGCCGTTTCCAGGCGTTTCCTCAGCCCGAACGGTGCTTGCATGCCAAGCGTGGCCTCCCCATTCGACACAGGCACACTCGACACCGGTCTGTGGCTAAGGCGATTCTCCGAGGCTCCTCCGGGAGCGCCTCGGCTCGTGTGCTTCCCGCACGCGGGCGGCGCGGCGAGCTGGTACCAGCCGTTCGCCCGGCACTTCGAGGGCCGCGCCGAGCTGGTCGCGGTCCAGTACCCCGGCCGCCAGGACCGGCGCACCGAGCCGCTCGACTACGACATCAGGTCGCTCGCCGACCAGATCGCACCCCTGCTGGCCCCGTTGTCCGAGGATCGCCCGCTGCACCTGTTCGGCCACAGCATGGGCGCGATGATCGCGTTCGAGGTGGCTCTCCGCACCGAACCGGACCACCTGTTCGTCTCCGGCCGCCGCGCGCCGCACATCGTCCGCGACGACCGCGTGCACCAGAAGGACGACGCAGGCCTCATCGCGGAGGTCAGGAGACTCGCGGGCACGAACGCGCGAGTGTTCGACGACGAGGAGCTCGTGCGGATGGTGCTGCCGGCGATCCGCGCCGACTACCGGGCCGCGGAGACCTACCGCTACCGGCCGGGCCCGGCACTGTCCTGCCCGCTGACGGCACTGACCGGCGACGCCGATCCCAAAGCGAGCGTCGCCGAGGTCGAACAGTGGCGGGAACGCACTGCCGGTGATTTCACACTGAGAGTGTTCTCCGGCGGGCACTTCTTTCTGAACGACAACAGGAGTGCGGTCGCCGCTGTTGTTTCCGGCGAATCACCTAGTGCCTGAACCCCTAATTTGGCAAGGGATTCAGGTCCGTCCCGTTGCGGACCTCGGTAAAGGTGATGAGAGGAAACGGGATGACCAGGCGCGCACTGATCACCGGGATCACCGGGCAGGACGGGTCCTATCTCGCGGAGCACCTGCTGAAACAGGGGTACGACGTGTGGGGACTCGTGAGGGGACAGGCGAACCCGCACAAGATGAGGGTCTCGCGGCTCATGTCGGAGCTGTCCTTCGTGGACGGTGACCTGATGGACCAGGCGTCGCTGGTGTCCGCTGTGGACCTGGTGCAGCCGGACGAGGTCTACAACCTCGGCGCCATCTCGTTCGTGCCGATGTCGTGGCAGCAGGCCGAGCTCGTGACCGAGGTCAACGCCATGGGCGTGCTGCGGGTGCTGGAGGCGATCCGCGTCGTCTCGGGCCTGTCCAGCAGCCGTCACAACGGCGCCTCGGCCAAGAACATCCGCTTCTACCAGGCTTCGTCGTCGGAGATGTACGGCAAGGCCGCGGAGACCCCGCAGCGCGAGACCACGATCTTCCACCCCCGCAGCCCGTACGGCGTGGCGAAGGCGTACGGCCACTTCATCACCCGCAACTACCGCGAGTCGTTCGGCATGTACGCCGTCGGCGGCATCCTGTTCAACCACGAGTCGCCGCGCCGTGGCGCGGAGTTCGTGACCCGCAAGATCTCGCTCGGCGTCGCGAAGATCAAGCAGGGCTTCCAGGACAAGCTGGCCCTGGGCAACCTGGACGCCTTGCGCGACTGGGGTTTCGCGGGCGACTACGTGCGCGCGATGCACCTGATGCTCCAGCAGGAGGAGCCGGAGGACTACGTCGTCGGCACCGGCGAGATGCACTCGGTGCGCGACGCCGTGCGCCTGGCGTTCGAGCACGTCGGCCTCAACTGGGAGGACCACGTCTACATCGATCCGGTTCTGGTGCGCCCGGCCGAGGTCGAGATCCTGTGCGCCGACACCACCCGCGTGCGGGGTGAGCTCGGCTGGAAGCCCGAGGTCGACTTCTCGTCGCTGATGAAGATGATGGTGGAGGCCGATCTCAAGCACGTCGCCACCGAGCACCAGTACGGCGAGCTGCTGGCCGCGGCCAGCTGGTAGAGCGATCTGCCCCGGATCCACAGCCGCTGTAGTTTGCGGCTGTGGATCTTTTTTCGCTTTCTCTGGGGGCACTTCTCACCGCGGTGCGCGAGCTGACGGACGACGACTTCGCCCAGCCGTCCGGGTGTGAGGGCTGGCTGGTGCGGGATCTGGTGTGCCACCTCGTGATCGACGCGCAGGACGTGCTGATCACCCTGGTGACACCGACCGCGGACGCCGTGACGCACGACGCCGTGACGTACTGGAAGGTCTCGCACGAGCGGTCCGACGACCCGCTGTCGGCGTTGACCGTCCGGCTGGCCGCCGCGTACGGCGAGCCGTGGATGCTGAAGCACCACGTCGACGACGTGGGCCAGGCCGCGTTGCGGGCCGCTCAATTCGCCGATCCGTTGCTCAAGGTCAGCACCCAGGACATGGTGCTGTGCACGTCCGGTTACCTCGGAGCGTACGTCTGGGAGTGGACCCTGCACCACCTCGACCTCGTCCTGCACCTCCCGCACGTCGCCGGCCCGCCCACGGAAACGGTCGCCCGCTGCCGGGAGATGCTGGAACAGATCGCCGGTGCTTTCCCCGCTTCGTGGTCCGACGAGGACGTGCTGCTGGTGGGAACGGGAAGGCGCGCGCCGACCGAAGCGGAGCGCGCCGAGCTGGGGAGCTTGCAGATCCCGTTCGTGCTGGGTTAGTGCCGGCCCACCGCGAACCACGTGGCAAGAGTGTCGCCGGGCCCGCTCCACGCCACCGCGATGGTCAGCTCCGCGGTGCCGGTGGGGGTGAAACCGGGCAGCCTCCAGCTCACCGTGCGGTCGCCGAGGTACCGCACGTCGCACTGGACGCCGAGGACGTCGAGCAGGTACTCCTCGTCCGGCCCGCCGATGGACACGGTGCCCGAGGCGTTCGCGAACGTGACCGCGTCGAGGCGTTCGCCGGACTCCGGTCCGCCGTCGACGTCCGGGCCCGCCGTCAGACCTGCGACCACCTGGAACCCGCTCATGGCCTGGTGCGCGGCGAACCGCCACGTCGCGGTCCACAGCGTCACCGGCTGGAAGCCGCCGGGGACCTCGGCCTGCGCCGGGCCGATGACCGGGTTCAGATCCACGTCGCTCCACACCACGAACGTCACCGGGCCGAGCGGCGTGTCGATGCGCGGAGCAGCAGTCATGCCGCTCAGCGTGACACGGCCACCGGCCCGGTCACGAACGAATTCAGGCGGTGTGGAGGCGAGCGTAGAAACCCTTGGCGGCAAGGAGTTCCTCGTGCGTGCCGCGTTCCACCACCGCGCCCTGGTCCATCACGACGATCAGGTCGGCGCCCCGGATCGTGGACAGCCGGTGCGCGATGACGAAGCTCGTCCGCCCGGCCCGCAGCGACGTCATCGCCTGCTGGATCAGCACTTCCGTGCGGGTGTCGATCGACGACGTGGCCTCGTCCAGCAGCAGGATCGCGGGCTGGGCGAGGAACGCGCGGGCCAGCGTGATCAGCTGCCGTTCACCCGCGGACAGCCCGCCGTGCTCCTCGTCGAGCACGGTGTCGTAGCCGTCGGGCAACGAGCGCACGAACCGGTCCACGCACATCGCCTGCGCTGCCTCGACGATCTCCTCGCGGGTCGCGCCGGGCCGTCCGTAGGCGATGTTCTCGGCGATCGTGCCCTCGAACAGCCAGGTGTCCTGCGAGACCAGGCCGATGGAGGACCTCAGTTCCTCGCGGGTCAGGTGGGTGATGTCCGTGCCGTCCAGCAGGATCCGGCCGCCGTCGAGCTCGTAGAACCGCAACAGCAGGTTCCCCAGCGTCGTCTTGCCGGCGCCGGTGGGCCCGACGATCGCGACGAGCTGACCGGGGGAGGCCGTGAGCGACAGGTCGTCGATCAACGGCTTCTCCGGCGTGTAGCGGAAGGAGACGCGGGAGAACTCGACGTGGCCGCGCACCGGCGAGACAGTCGCGGGCCTGGCGGGCGCCGGCGACTGCTCGGGCTCGTCCAGCAGCTCGAACACCCGCTGGGCGGACGCGATGCCGGACTGGAGCTGACCGGAGAAGTTCGCGACGTCGATGATCGGCCGGGAGAACATGCCGGAGTACTGGATGAACGCCTGCACGTCACCGATCGACACACTGCCGCTGGCCACCCGCAGCGCGCCGACGACGGCCACCAGCACGTAGTTGAGGTCGGTGATGAACCGGGTCGCGGGCCCGATCAGCCCGGAGATCGCCTGCGCGCTGAACGACGACCGGTACATGGTCCCGTTGCGCTCGGCGAACTCCTCCGCCGCCTGCTCCTGCCGGCCGAACGCGGTGATCAGCGCGTGCCCGCTGTACATCTCTTCGACGTGCGCGTTCAACGCGCCCGTCGACTGCCACTGCTCGGCGAACTTCGGCATGGCGCGCTTGGAGATCCACGCGGCCAGCACCAGCGCGATCGGCACGCAGACCAGCACCAGCACGGCCAGTTCGACGGAGATCACCAGCATGATCGCCAGCACACCGACGACGCTGATGACGCTCGTCAGCATCTGGCCGATCGACAGCTGCACGGTCCGTTGCAGGTTGTCGACGTCGTTGGAGACGCGGGAAAGG
This sequence comes from Lentzea sp. NPDC054927, assembly GCF_053610285.1. Taxonomy (NCBI): domain Bacteria; kingdom Bacillati; phylum Actinomycetota; class Actinomycetes; order Pseudonocardiales; family Pseudonocardiaceae; genus Lentzea; species Lentzea sp. NPDC054927. Next base: position 166,353 of record NZ_JBSGXZ010000012.1, on the reverse strand, counting down.
ACCTCGCCGCGGGGGTTGCGGTCGAAGTAGGACAACGGAAGCCGGGTCAGCTTCGCGTCGATCTCCTCGCGCAGCTTGTAGACGGCGTGCTGGACGATGTTCGTGACGACCCAGCCCTGCGCGAGCATCGACAGCGACCCGATCACGTACAGACCGAGGATGATCATCAGCAGCTGGCCGAGCGCCGGGAAGTCCACGCCCTGGCCTGGCACGATGTGGACGGTGCCGATGACGTTGGCGAGCGTGTCCTTGCCCTCGTCCCGCAGCTGCGCCAGGACCTGCTCCTGGGTGGCGCCGGCGGGCAGCGTCCGGCTGACCAGGCCGGTGAAGATCAGGTCGGTGGCGCGGCCGAGCAGGATCGGTCCGAGCAGGTTGAGCCCGATCGTCACGACCGCGAGCAACCCGATCACGACGAGCCTGCTCCGATACGGCAGCAGCAGCGCGAACAGTCGTTTCGTCGTACTGGGTTTCTTCTCCTCTGCGACCTCTGTGGACACCTCGGGATCGGCGAGCAGTGTCATCGGACGGCCCCTCCCACAGGCTGGGAGAGGGCGATCTCCCGGTAGGTCTGGTTGGTGGCGATGAGCTCTGCGTGCGTGCCGGAACCGACGACCTGTCCGTCCTCCAGCACGACGACCCGGGATGCCGCCTCGACCGTGCTGATCCGCTGGGTGACCAGCAGGATCGTGGCGTCACCGAGTTCTGCGGCCAACGCGGCGCGCAACCGGGCCTCGGTGCCGAGGTCGAGCGCGGAGAAGCAGTCGTCGAGCAGGTAGATCTCGGGCCTGCGCACCAACGTGCGGGCGATCGCGAGCCGTTGCCGCTGTCCACCCGAGACGTTCGAACCGCCCTGGGTGATCGGCGCGTCGAGGCCGATCGGCCGCACGAACTCCGCGGCCTGCGCGATCTCCAGCGCGTGCCACAGTTCGTCGTCGGTCGCGTCGGCCTTGCCGTACCGGAGGTTCGACGCGATCGTGCCACTGAACAGGTGCGCCTTCTGCGGCACGTAGCCGATGACCCTGTGCAGGGCCAGTGGATCGAGGTCGCGGATGTCCACGCCGTTGATCCGCACCTGGCCGCCGGTGACGTCGTAGAGCCTGAGCGCCAGCGACAGCAGCGTCGACTTGCCGCTGCCCGTGCTGCCGAGGATCGCGACGGTCTCGCCCGGCCGCGCGGTGACGTTGACGTCCCGCAACACCGGTTTCTCCGCGCCGGGGTAGCCGAACGTGGCACCGCGCAGCTCCAGATGCCCGCGCGTGGCCATGTTCGCGACGGGCTTCGCGGGCTGCCTGATGCTGGACTCGGTCTGCAGCACCTCGTCCACGCGGGCCGCCGACACCGCGGCGCGCGGTGCCTCGGTGAAGACCAGCATCGCCATGATGATCGCGACGATGATCAGCGTGACATAGGACAGCAACGCGAGTAGCGCGCCGAGCTGCATGCTGCCGTCGTCGATGCGATGACCGGAGAACCAGATGATCGCGATCGTCAGCACGTTCATGATGGTCATGACCATCACCGGCAACGTCGCCATGATCCGCCCGACCCGCAGCGTGGTGCCGTAGAGGTCGCGGTTGGTGGCGTCGAAGCGGCCGCGTTCGTGCGGGTCGCGGACGAACGCCCTGATCACCCGCACCCCGGTGATCTGCTCGCGCAGCAGGTGGTTGATGCGGTCCATGAACTTCTGCATGGCTTCGTAGAACGGCGAGAGCCGCTTCAGCATCAGCGTGAGACCGGTGATCACGATGATGACCAGTGCGATCAGGATCGTCGACACCGGCACGTCCTGCACCAGCGCCAACGCGACACCACCGACGCACATGATGATCGCCGACACCGCGACGTCCGCGGTGGTCAGCACGATGCTCTGCACCTGCCCGACGTCGTTGACGGTCCTGGTGATCAGCGACGGCGCGCCGATCTGGTCGACCTCGCGCGCCGACAGGTTCATGACCTTGCCGAACACCTTCTGCCGCAGGTCCCGGCCGAGACCGGACGACATGCGGGAGCTGAGCAGCATCGCGCCGCTCGCGGTGAGGATCTGCACGGCGGCCACCCCGAGCATGGTGAGCCCGGTGTTCCAGATGTAGCCGGCGTCGCCGAGGAGCACCCCGTTGTCGATGATCTGCGCGTTGAGCGTGGGCAGCAGCAGGGTCGCGGCGGTCTGGACCAGCTGGAGCACCACCAGGAGCACGAGTGTTCCCCGATAGGACCGGAGGTGGTGGTTCAGGAATCTGACGAGCACACGGTCCAGCACACAGCAGTTTCTCGCGGGCATTCCCTAGCGTTGGCTCTCCTACCGTCTAGGGCATGAGCGAAATCCTCAGCGCCATCGAATCGGGCGACGCGGTGGTGCGGGACTTCGAGGCGTTACCGGTGCCCGAGAGCTACCGCGCCGTGGTGGTCGAGGAGCGCGACGCGGACATGTTCGCGGGCCTGTCGAGCTGGGACAAGGATCCGCGGCGGTCGCTGAAGATCCGTGAGGTCGCGACACCGGAGCTGGCGCCCGGTGAGGCGTTGATCGCCGTGATGGCGTCCGCGATCAACTACAACACCGTCTGGACCTCGATCTTCGAGCCGGTGTCGACGTTCGGGTTTCTGCGGAAACTGGGCGGGCGGCACCACCTGCCGTACCACGTCGTGGGTTCCGATCTCGCCGGTGTGGTGTTGCGCGTCGGGCCCGGTGTGACGGTGTGGAAGCCGGGCGACCGCGTAGTCGCGCACTGCCTGGACGTGCCGTTGGAGCACCCGGACGGCCACAACGACACGATGCTGGACCCGCAGCAGCGGATCTGGGGCTTCGAAACGAACTTCGGCGGCCTGGCGGATCTCGCGCTGGTCAAGGCGAACCAGCTCATGCCGAAGCCCGAGCACCTGACGTGGGAAGAGGCTGCCTCTCCCGGCCTGGTCAACTCGACCGCCTACCGCCAGCTGGTGTCGGCCAACGGCGGCAACATGAAGCAGGGCGACACCGTCCTGATCTGGGGTGCGTCCGGCGGACTCGGCTCGTACGCCACGCAGTTCGCGTTGAACGGTGGCGCGACTCCTGTCTGTGTCGTGTCCTCGCCGGACAAGGCCGAGATCTGCCGCTCGATGGGCGCGGAGCTGATCATCGACCGGTCCGCCGAGGGTTACCGGTTTTGGAAGGACGAGCACGAGCAGGATCCGCGCGAGTGGAAGCGGTTCGGTGCGCGCATCCGTGAGCTGACCGGTGGTGAGGACCCGGACATCGTGTTCGAGCACCCCGGCCGCGAGACGTTCGGCGCGTCCGTTTTCGTGGCGCGCAAGGGAGGCAAGATCGTCACCTGCGCGTCCACGTCCGGTTACCTGCACCAGTACGACAACCGCTATCTGTGGATGAACCTCAAGCACATCATCTCCTCGCACTTCGCCAACTACCGCGAGGCGTGGGAGGCGAACCGGTTGGTGGCCAAGGGAAAGATTCACCCGACCCTGTCCAGGGTGTACTCGCTCGACGAGACCGGGCAGGCCGCGCACGACGTCCACCGCAACGCCCACCAGGGCAAGGTCGGCGTGCTGTGCCTGGCGCCCTCCGTTGGGCTGGGTGTTCTGAACCACGAGTTGCGAGACAGAAACGTCGACGCGATCAACCGATTCCGCACCTCTGACTGAAGGTTCCCAAGATGACGGAAGAAGTAGTCGCGCCGGCTTCGGCGTGCCCGTTCCCGTTCGCCCGCGACGCCCAGCACCCGCTGGACCTGCCACCGGAGTACGCCAGGCTGCGTGCCGACCGGCCGGTCCAGAAGGTGACGACACCGGCGGGCGACACGGCGTGGCTCGTCGCGCGCTATCACGACGTGCGGACGCTTCTTGCTGACACGGAACGGTTCTCCGCCGAGGTGATGAATCCCGGCTATCCGCGGTACCTGTTCCCGGTGGACCCGCAGCCGGGCGCGTTCGTCACCGTCGACCCTCCGGACCACACCCGGTACCGGCGCATGATCATGTCGATGTTCACCAAGAAGAAGGCCGAGGAAGTCCGTCCGTCGGCGCAGAAGCTGGTGGACGACCGGATCGACGCGATCCTCAAGCTTCCGCAGCCGGTCGACCTGGTCACGCACTTCGCCCGCCCGATCCCGCTGACCGTCGTGTGCGAGCTGCTCGGCGTCCCCTACAAGGACCGCCTGGCCTTCGGCCGCTGGATCAACACCCTGGTCGAAACCACTTCCTCGCAGGCCCACCGCAACGCGGCGGCGGGCGCTCTCTTCGGCTACCTGACCAAACTGGTGGCGCAGAAGGAGAAGGACCCCACTGAGGATGTGCTCGGCCGGTTGGTCACGAACCAGATGGCCGCGGGGGAGCTCAAACGCGAAGAGGCCGTCGTCATCGGCATGATGCTCCTGTCAGCCGGCTACGACACGACGGCGTCGTCGATCGCGCTGAGCATCCTGACCCTGCTGGAACATCCCGAGCAGCTCGTGAAGCTGCGCGAGAACCCGGACCTGATCGTCGGCGCCGTGGAAGAGCTGTTGCGGCATCAGAACGTCATGCAGTGCGGTGTCGGCCGGGTGGCCAAAGTGGACCTGGAGATCGCGGGCCAGCAGATCAAGGCGGGGGAGGGCGTCATCGCCCTGCTGTCCTCCGCCGACCGCGACGAGTCGGTGTACTCCGACGCCGACGCGCTCGACATCACCCGGAAGGACTCGACGCCGCTGGCGTTCGGGCACGGCATCCACAGCTGCATCGCGAAGTTCCTGTCCCGGGTGGAACTCCAGGTCGCGCTGCAGACGTTGATCACCCGCATCCCGACTCTCCAGCTGGCCAAACCGGCGGAGGAACTCCGCTTCCGCGACGGCGCGATCGTCTACTCGCTGCGGGAGCTGCCTGTCGTCTGGTGACTTTCCCGTTGCAGGGGCACCCTTTCACGTAGGGGTGCCCCTGTTGCTGTCTAGGGGTATGCCAGGCGCTCGGACGCGAGGATTCCTGACAGGTCGCGTCTCGAGATGGGTTGTGGGATGGACAACGAACAGAAGCTCCGGGACTACCTCCGCCGGGCCAGCACGGACCTTCAGCGCACCAAGCGGCGCCTGCAGGATCTCGAGGCGGCCGCGGCGGAACCGATCGCCGTGGTCGGCATCGGCTGCCGCTTCCCCGGCGGGGTGCGCAGTCCCGAAGATCTGTGGCAGATGGTCGTGAACGGGGAGCACGGCATCCGCGCCTTCCCGTCGGATCGCGGCTGGGACCCCGAGATGCTCGCCCTGTCGTCGAGCGATCAGGGCGGCTTCCTGGAGGGCGCCGGCGAGTTCGACGCCGATTTCTTCGGCATCTCGCCCCGCGAAGCCCTCGGCATGAACCCGCAGCAGCGCGTGCTGCTGGAGGTCACCTGGGAGGCCCTGGAACGCGCGGGCATCGACCCGCACGCGCTGAAGGGCAGCCAGACCGCCGTCTTCGCGGGCGCGATGAACCAGGACTACCAGCTCGGCCCCGGCGAGGGCGGCGAGGGCATGGTCATGCTGGGTTCGTCGAACTCGGTGATCTCCGGCCGCATCTCCTACACCCTCGGCTTCGTGGGCCCGTCCGTCACCCTGGACACCGCCTGCTCTTCTTCTTTGGTGGCAATGCATCTCGCGATGCAGTCACTGCGCGCCGGTGAGTCGGCACTGGCACTGGCCGGTGGCGTCACCGTCATGGCGAACCCCGCGACCTTCGTCGAGTTCTCCCGCCAGGGTGGCCTGTCCTCCGACGGCCGCTGCCGCTCGTTCGCCGACGCCGCCGACGGCACGGGCTGGTCCGAGGGCGTCGGCATGCTGGTTCTCGAGCGGTTGTCCGACGCGCGCAAGAACGGCCACGAGGTCCTGGCCGTCCTGCGCGGTTCCGCCGTCAACCAGGACGGCGCCTCCAACGGCCTGACCGCCCCGAACGGCCCGTCGCAGCAGCGCGTCATCAAGTCCGCCCTCGTGAACGCCCGCCTGACCAGCGACCAGATCGACGTTGTGGAAGCCCATGGCACCGGCACCGTCCTGGGCGACCCGGTGGAAGCCCAGGCCCTGCTCGCCACCTACGGCCGCAACCGCTCCACCGACCAGCCCCTGCTGCTCGGGTCGATCAAGTCCAACATCAGCCACACCCAGGCCGCCGCGGGCGTGGCCGGCGTGATCAAGATGATCATGGCCATCCGCGCCGGCGTCGTCCCCCAGACCCTCGGCGTGGACACCCCGTCGACCCATGTCGACTGGGAAGCCGGCGCCGTCCAGCTGGCCACCTCGAACACCCCGTGGCCCACCACCGGCCAGCCCCGCCGCGCCGCCGTCTCATCGTTCGGCCTCTCCGGCACCAACGCGCACACGATCATCGAGGAAGCGCCCGCCCCGGAAGTCGTCGAAGAGCCCTCGACTGTTGAGACAGATACGTTTCCGTACCTCATATCTGGTCGTTCGCGCGAAGCTCTGCGCGCGCAGGCTGAACGACTCCTGGCAGCTGACGCCCCGCCGCTCGACCTCGCATACTCTCTCGCGACCACCCGCGCGTCGTTCGACCATCGCGCCGCGATCATCGGTGACCTCCGCACCGGCCTCGAAGCCCTCCTCGACGGCACCCCGGCGCCCGGCCTCCTCCAAGGCACCGCCGCCCGGGCCAAGCAGGCCTTCCTGTTCACCGGCCAGGGCGCCCAGCGCCTCGGCATGGGCAAGACGCTCCACGCCCGCTTCCCGGTCTTCGCGGAAGCCTTCGACGCGGTCCTGGAGCACCTGGACCCGTCCCTCAAGGCCATCATCTGGGGCACAGACCCCGAAGCCCTCAACCAGACCCGCCACACCCAGCCCGCGCTGTTCGCCATCGAGGTCGCCCTCTACCGCCTCGCCGAGTCCTGGGGCCTGAAGCCGGACTTCGTCGCCGGCCACTCCATCGGTGAGATCGCCGCCGCCCACATCGCCGGCGTGTTCAGCCTCCAGGACGCGGCCAAGCTGGTCCAAGCCCGCGCGCGGCTCATGCAGGACCTCCCCGCCGGCGGCGTGATGATCGCCGTCCAGGCCACCGAGGCCGAGGTCACCCCGCACCTGACCGCCGGCGTGTCCATCGCCGCGATCAACGGCCCGGCGAGCATCGTCATCGCGGGCACCGAGGCGGAGACCCGCGCGGTCGCCCAGCACTTCGACGACCGCAAGACCAAGCAGCTCAACGTCTCCCACGCGTTCCACTCGCCGCTGATGGAACCGATGCTCGACGAGTTCCGCGAAGCGATCGCGGACATCTCCTTCGCGGCACCGATCATCCCGCTGATCTCCAACGTCACCGGCGAACAGGCCCGCGTCGAGCAGATCACCACGGCGGAGTACTGGGTCGGCCACGTCCGCGACGCCGTCAGGTTCGCCGACGGCATCAGCTGGCTCACGGCCCACGGCGTCACGCAGTTCCTGGAGATCGGCCCCGACGGCATCCTGTCCGCGCTGGTCGAAGACGGCGCCATCCCGTTGCTGCGCAAGGGTCGCGACGAGGTCGAGGCGATCACGTCCGCCCTGGCCGCACTGCACGTCCGCGGCACCAGGATCGACTGGCAGGCGTACTTCGCCCACACCAACGCGAAGCGCGTCGACCTGCCGACGTATGCGTTCCAGACCAAGCGTTACTGGCCGAAGGGCGGCGGCGGTTTCCAGGACCCGCGCGCCGCCGGCCTCGGCGCCGCGCACCACCCGCTGCTCACCGCCACCGTGTCGTTCGCCGACCAGGACGGCGCGCTGCTCACCGGCCGCCTGACCCGCCAGACCCACCCGTGGCTCGTCGATCACGCCGTGCGCGGCGCGGTTCTGTTGCCCGGCACCGCATATCTGGAGCTCGCGATCCGCGCGGGGGACGAGGTCGGCTGCGACCGCGTCGAAGAGCTGACGCTGACCGCACCGCTGATCGTGCCCGAACGCGGCGGCGTCCAGGTGCAGCTGTGGATCGGCAACGCCGACGCGAACGGCCGCCGCACCGTCAAGATCTACTCGCGCGCCGAGGGTTCCGACGACGAACCGTGGACGCAGCACGCGATCGGCCTCCTGGGCGCGCCCGCACGTGAGGCGGAGTTCGACACCTCGGTGTGGCCGCCCGCCGGCGTCACGGCCCTCGACATCGACGGCTGCTACGAGAACTTCGCCGCGATGGGCTTCGAGTACGGCCCGGTCTTCCAGGGACTCGAAGCGGCCTGGCGCGGCACGGACGGCGTCGTCTACGCCGAGGTCGCACTGCCGGAAGGCGTCGACCCGGCCGGATTCGGCCTGCACCCGGCACTGCTGGACGCCGCCCTGCACGCCGCGCTCGTCTCGGGCGAGGGCGACGCGGGCCTGCCGTTCTCGTGGGAAGGCGTGTCCCTGCACGCGACCGGCGCCTCCTCGCTGCGCGTCCGCCTGACCCGCTCCGGTGACAACGCCTACGCCATCGCGGCCGTCGACGGAGCCGGTGCGCCGGTCGCGTCGGTCGACTCGCTGGTGGTGCGCGCGGTCGCGGCGGAGTCCTCTGTGGACCGCGACTCGCTGTTCCAGGTCGACTGGGTGCCGGTGACCGTTCCCGCAACCGACAGTTCCGACGCCCTCGTCCTTCATTTGCAGGGCAACGAAGACGTTGTCGCTTCGGTCCACGAACTGACCGAGCGGGTGCTCGGCCTGCTGCAGGAGGAACGCGACGAGCGCGTCGTGTTCGTCACGAGCAGCGCCGACCTCGCGTCGGCGGCGGTGTGGGGGATGGTGCGTTCGGCGCAGTCCGAGTCACCGGGCCGCTTCTCGCTGATCGAGCTCGACGGCACGGACGCCTCCAATGTCGCGCTCGCCGCCGCTGTCGCATCCGAGGAGCCGCAGCTGGCCATCCGGGACGGCGAGATCTACGCGCCTCGCCTGGCCCGCGCCGAGATCGAGGAGGCCCCGATCGAGTGGGGTTCGAAGGTCCTCATCACCGGTGGCACCGGTGGTCTCGGCAAGGTCATCGCGCGGCACCTCGTCGCCGAGCACGGTGTGCGCGACCTGGTGCTGGTCAGCCGCCGCGGCACGGGTGACGTTGCTGAGCTGGAGTCGTTGGGCGCCAACGTCTCCGTCGTTGCATGCGATGTCGCGGACGCCTCGGCGCTGGCCACCTTGCTGGCCGAGCACGAGATCTCGGCCGTCGTGCACAGCGCCGGTGTGCTGGACGACGGAGTGATCTCGTCGCTGACCCCGGATCGCCTGCACGCGGTGCTACGTCCCAAGGTCGACGCGGCCTGGAACCTGGCTCAGGCGTTGCCGTCGGTGCCGCTGGTGCTGTTCTCGTCGCTCGCCGGCACCTGGGGCACGGCCGGTCAGGCGAACTACGCGGCCGGCAACCACTTCCTGGACGCGCTCGCGGAGTACCGCCCTAACACCGTCTCGCTGGCCTGGGGAGCCTGGGCCGGTGACGGCATGCTCACCGAGGCCGACGCCGAACGGATGGCGCGCACCGGAATGCCGCCGCTGACCGTCGAGCAGGGCCTGGCGTTGTTCGACCGCGCGGTGGCTTCTTCCCGCGCCGCACTGGTTCCGGCCCGGCTCGACCTCGCCACGTTGCGGCAACGCGGTGAGGTGCCACCGTTGCTGCGCGGCCTGATCCGGGTTCGGACGCGGCGCGCGGCCTCGGGTTCGGAGACCGCGGACACGTTGATACGCAGGCTTTCCGGTCTGGGCGCGGAGGAGCGCACGGACGCGGTGCTGGAACTGGTCCGCGGCCAGGTCGCGGCCGTCCTCGGCCACGCGTCCGGTGACGAGATCGAGGCCACCCGCCAGTTCCAGGACCTCGGCTTCGACTCGCTGACCGCCGTCGAGCTGCGCAACCAGCTGACCGCGGTGACGGGGCTGCGGCTGCCCGCGACGATGGTGTTCGACTACCCGACCCCCGTCGCACTGGCCGTGCACCTGCTGGACGAACTGTTCGACGGCGCTGCCGATGTCGTTGTCCCGGCCGAGGTCCGGGCCGCCGTGTCCGACGACCCGATCGTGATCGTCGGCATGGGCTGTCGTTACCCGGACGGCATCGGCTCGGCCGACGACCTGTGGCGGCTGGTGTCCGAAGGCGGCGACGCTGTGTCCGGCCTCCCGTCGAACCGCGGCTGGGACCTCGAGAACCTCTACCACCCCGACCCCGACCACCCCGGCACGACCTACTCGCGCTCCGGTGGCTTCCTGCACGACGCCGGCGAGTTCGACGCCGGGTTCTTCGGCATGTCACCCCGCGAAGCCCTCGGCACCGACTCCCAGCAGCGCATCCTGCTGGAGGTCGTCTGGGAGGCGGTCGAACACGCCGGGATCGACCCGGTGTCGTTGCGCGGCACGCAGACCGGCGTGTTCGCGGGCGTGATGTACAACGACTACGGCGCGCGGCTCGGCGGCGGTGACTTCGAGGGCTTCCAAGGCTCCGGCACCTCACCGTCCATTGTGTCCGGTCGCGTTTCCTACACCCTGGGCCTGGAAGGCCCTGCGGTCACGGTCGACACCGCTTGCTCTTCTTCGCTCGTGGCAATGCATTGGGCCATGCAGGCCCTGCGCGCGGGGGAGTGCTCGCTGGCGCTCGCCGGTGGTGTCACGGTCATGTCCACCCCGACCGCGTTGATCGAGTTCTCCCGGCAGCGCGGCCTGTCGCCGGACGGCCGTTGCAAGGCGTTCTCCGACTCGGCCGACGGCGTGGGCTGGTCCGAAGGCGCCGGTGTCGTGGTGCTGGAGCGCATGTCCGACGCCGTGCGCAACGGACACCCGATTCTTGCCGTCATTCGTGGTTCCGCGGTGAACCAGGACGGCGCATCGAACGGCCTGATGGCGCCGAACGGACCGGCTCAGCAGCGGGTGATCCGTGCGGCCTTGGCCAATGCCGGACTGGGTTCGTCCGATGTGGACGTCGTCGAAGCGCACGGCACCGGCACGACCCTGGGCGACCCGATCGAGGCGCAGGCGTTGCTCGCGACCTACGGCCAGAACCGCTCGGAACCGCTGCTGCTCGGCTCGGTGAAGTCGAACATGGGCCACACGCAGGCCGCCGCGGGTGTCGCCGGCGTGATCAAGATGGTGCAGGCGATGCGCCACGGTGTGCTGCCGCAGACCCTGCACGTCACCACGGCTTCCTCTCACGTCGACTGGTCCGAGGGCGCTGTCGAGCTGCTGACCTCTTCCCGCGCGTGGCCTGAGGTCTCCCGGCCGCGCCGTGCCGGTGTCTCGTCGTTCGGCATCTCGGGTACTAACGCGCACGTCATCGTTGAGCAGCCGCCGGCCGTCGACGCTCCGGTTTCCGAGCCTTCGGATGCCGTCGTGCCGGTGGTGTTGTCGGGTCGCACCCGGCGTGCGGTGCGGGGACAGGCGGCCCGCCTGCGTTCGTTCGTCGAATCTTCTGATGTCTCGTTGCGTGACCTGGCTTTCTCGCTGGCGACGACGCGTTCGGCCTTCGACCAGCGGGCCGCGGTGATCGCTGCCGACCGTGAGTCGCTGCTGCGCGCGCTGGGTGCCCTGGCGACGGAGAACTCCGACGCGGCCCTGGTCGAGGGCGAGGTCGCGCCGGGCAAGGTGGCGTTCCTGTTCTCCGGACAGGGATCGCAGCGCCTCGGCATGGGCCGCGAGCTCTACGCCCGCTACCCGGTGTTCGCGGCCGCGCTGGACGAGGTGCTCGACCGGCTGCCCGTCCGCGACGTCATGTGGGGTTCCTCCGAGGAAGAGCTGCAGCAGACCGGCAACGCCCAGCTCGCCCTGTTCGCGTTCGAGGTGGCGCTGTTCCGCCTCGTGCGGTCGTGGGGCGTGAAGGTCAACGCCCTGGTCGGCCACTCGATTGGCGAGATCGCCGCCGCGCACGTCGCCGGCGTGCTGTCCCTGGACGACGCCTGCACCCTGGTTGCCGCGCGCGCCCGCCTCATGCAGGCGCTGCCGACCGGCGGCGCCATGGTCGCCGTCCAGGCGACGGAAGCCGAAGTCACCCCGCTGCTCACCTCCGGTGTCTCGATCGCCGCGATCAACGGCCCGGACTCGGTGACCGTCGCAGGCGCGGAGCAAGAGGTTCTAGCGATAGTTATAGCCTTTAACGATCGCAAGACCAAGCAACTTTCGGTATCGCACGCGTTCCACTCGCCGCTGATGGAGCCGATGCTGGACGAGTTCCGGCAGGTGGTCGACAGTCTTTCGTTCAACAATCCGACGATCCCGCTGTTCGCTGGCGGGAATGTCGAGCAAGCCGACTACTGGGTGCGGCACGTCCGCGAGACCGTCCGCTTCCACGACGCGGTCGAGTCGGCACGCGCGGCCGGCGTGACGACGTTCGTGGAGATCGGCCCGGAGGGTGCGCTCTCCGCCCTGGTCGACGGTGCGATCCCGGTTCTGCGCAAGGACCGTTCGGAAGAGGCGTCGGTCGCGCTGGCGCTGGGACGCCTGTACGCCACGGGCGTGTCCGTCGACTGGAAGACCTACTACGGCCCGGCGCATCGGGTGTCGCTGCCGACGTACGCGTTCCAGCACGAGTACTACTGGCCGCTCGGTTCGACCGCCCCGGTCGTGACGGAGGCGGACCCGGCGGACGCCAAGCTGTGGGCGGCCATCGAACGCGGTGACGCCCGCGAACTCGCGGCCCTGCTGCGGCTGGGCGAGGAGCAGAGCTCGTCGCTGAACGAGCTGATTCCGGCGCTGTCGTCGTGGCGCGCGGGCAACCAGGAGAAGTCGCTGCTCGACGCGTGGCGCTACCGGGTGCTGTGGGCACCGGTCCGCGTCACCGGCACGCCGGTGTTGTCCGGCCACATCGCGATTCTCACGACTCCGGCCGTCGACGCCGAGCCGTATCGCGTGGTGCTCGCGGCTCACGGCGCCGAGGTCACTGTCGTCACCTCGGTCGCCGATGTGCCCGAGTGTGATCTCGTGGTGTCGTTGGTGGCGCTGGACGAGTCGCCCGCGCAGGTCCTGACCACCGGGCTGGAGCAGTCGATCCTGCTGGTCAAGTCGGTCGAGGTGCCGGTGTGGGCGGTCACGTCCGGCGCGGTCGCCGCAGAGACCTCGGACTCGGTGCGGTCGGCCGCGCAGGCCGCGGTGTGGGGCTTCGGCCGTGCGGCGGCACTGGAGTACCCGCAGCGCTGGGCCGGTCTGATCGACATGCCCGAGGTGCTGGACGAGAACGCGTTGCGCCGCTTCGTTTCCTGCGTCGCCGGCCTGGAAGGTGAGGACCAGCTCGCGGTGCGTTCGTCCGGTGTGCTGGGCCGGCGCCTGGCCCATCGCCCGGTCGACGCGCTGCCGTCCGACTACACCGCTCACGGCACCGTACTGATCACCGGTGGCACCGGCGGACTCGGCGCCACGACGGCGAAATGGCTGGCCGAGCGCGGTGTTTCCGGCCTGGTGCTGACGTCGCGCCGCGGCATGGACGCTCCTGGTGCCGCCGAACTGAAGGCCGCACTGGAAGAACTCGGTCCGCGAGTCTCGATCGTTGCCTGCGATGTCGCTGACGGAGAGGCGCTCGCGGATGTCGTGCAGGGGATCTCCGACCTGTCCGGTGTCGTGCACACCGCTGGTGCCGCACAGCACGCGCCGCTTGAGCTGACATCGCTGGACGACTTCGCGGACGTGTTGTCCGCCAAGGTGATCGGCGCCGCGAACCTCGACGCGCTGGTCGGCGAGGTCGACTTCTTCGTGCTGTTCGGCTCGATCGCGGGCGTGTGGGGCAGCGGCGGCCAGGCTGCCTACGGTGCCGCGAACGCCTACTGCGACGCGTTGTCCGAGGCACGCCGTGCGCGTGGCCTGCGGGCGACCTCGATCGCGTGGGGCCCGTGGGCTGAGGTCGGCATGGCGACGCACGAAGCCATGTCCGACAACCTCGCCCGCCGCGGCCTGACGTTCCTGCAGCCCGGCCAGGCCGTCGTCGAACTGAACCGTGCCGTGATGCACGACGACACCTGCGTCACCGTCGTGGACATCAACTGGGACACCTACTTCCCGCTGTTCACGTCGGTCCGTCCGTCGCCGCTGCTGTCCGATCTCCCCGAGGTCAAGGCACTCGCGGTCGTCGAGGAGGTCAAGCGCGACGACTCGGAGTTCGCGCGCACCCTCCGCTCACTGTCCGAAGAGGACCAGCGACGCAAGCTCGTCGACCTCGTGCGTGCCGAAGCCGCCGCGACACTCGGCCACAGCTCGGTCGAGGAGGTGGGGGAGAACCGTGCGTTCCGCGACATCGGTTTCGACTCGCTGACCGCCGTCGAGCTGCGCAAGAAGCTGTCCGACGCCACCGGTCTGCCGTTGCCCGCCACGCTCGTCTTCGACTACCCGACGCCGGCGGTTCTCGCCGAGCACCTGCTGGCCGAACTGCTCGGCTCCGCGGAAGAAGCGCTGAGCTACTCGGCGAACATCGACTCGGACGAGCCGATCGCGATCGTCGGCATGAGCTGCCGCTTCCCCGGCGACGCGAACACCCCGGAGGCGTTCTGGGAGATGGTGCTCGCCGGCACGGACGCGATCACGGAGTTCCCCGCCGACCGCGGCTTCGACATGGCGCAGATGTACGACCCGGATCCCGACCGCCCCGGCACCACCTACACGACCGCGGGCGGCTACCTGCCCGACGCGGGCGACTTCGACCCGGCGTTCTTCGGCATCTCCCCGCGCGAAGCCACCGGCATGGACCCGCAGCAGCGCCTGCTCCTGGAAACCACCTGGGAGGCCGTCGAGCGTTCCGGCATCGACCCCGCTGCGTTGCGCGGCAAGAAGGTCGGCGCGTTCATCGGGTCCTCGTACATCGAGTACGGCGGCGGTGACGGTGGATCCGAGGGCTACCAGGTCACCGGCTCTTCGCCATCGGTGCTGTCCGGCCGCGTCGCCTACGTGTTCGGCTTCGAAGGCCCCGCCGTCACCGTCGACACCGCGTGCTCTTCCTCTTTGGTGGCCATGCACCTGGCGTGCCAGTCGCTGCGCACCGGCGAGTCCGCGTTCGCCGTGGCCGGTGGCGCGACGATCATGCCGAACCCGAAACCCCTGATCGCCTTCTCCCGCCAGCGCGCGCTCGCCAAGGACGGCCGCTGCAAGTCGTTCTCCGACACCGCCGACGGCATGACCCTCTCCGAAGGCATCGGCATGCTGCTGCTGATGCGCCAGTCGGATGCTTTGGCTGCCGGACACCGCGTCCTGGCCGTGATCCGCGGCTCCGCCGTCAACCAGGACGGCGCCTCGAACGGCCTCAGCGCCCCGAACGGCCCGTCGCAGCAGCGCGTGATCATGCAGGCCCTCGCCAACTCCGGCGTGGCCACCAACGACATCGACGCACTCGACGCCCACGGCACCGGCACCTCGCTCGGCGACCCCATCGAGGCCCAGGCACTGTTCAACACCTACGGCCGCGACCGCGACGCCGACCGCCCGCTGCTGCTCGGCTCGGTGAAGTCGAACATCGGCCACACCCAGTCCGCCGCCGGCGTCGCCTCCGTCATCAAGATGGTCATGGCGCTGCAACACGGCGTCCTGCCCCGCACCCTGCACGCCGCCGAACCCTCGACCCACGTCGACTGGACCCCAGGCACCATCTCGCTGCTGCAGGACACGACCGAATGGCCGGAAACAGGCCGCGCCCGCCGCTGCGCCGTCTCGTCGTTCGGCATCTCGGGCACCAACGCCCACGTGATCTTGGAGGCTGCGGCCGGGTCGTCTTCCTCTGGCCAGGAATTGTCAGACCTGCCTGAGATGATTGGGATGGGGGGCAGTTCCCCCCAGGGGGCCAGCCAATCGGAATCGATTCCGCCAAACGGAGCAGCGCCGTGGCTCGTGTCGGCGAAGTCGGACTCCGCCCTGCGAGCCCACCTGGAAGGCATCCGCGCGGTCGACGCCGACCCCGCCGACATCGCGTACAGCCTCAGCCTCCGCCCGGCCTTCGACCACCGCGCGGTCCTCATCGACGGCGTGGAAGTGGCAAAAGGCGTCGCGGACCTCGAACGCAAGGTCGTGTTCGTCTTCCCCGGCCAGGGCTCGCAGTGGGTCGGCATGGGTGCGCAGCTCCTGGACGAGTCGCCGATCTTCGCCGCCCGCATGGCCGAGTGCGCCGCCGCCCTGCAACCCCACATCGACTGGAACCTCCTCGACGTCATCCGCAACGCGGGCAGCCTCGACCGCGTCGACGTCGTCCAGCCCGCGAGCTGGGCGATGATGGTGTCGCTCGCCGAGGTCTGGAAGGACCACGGCGTCACCCCCGACGCCGTCATCGGCCACTCCCAGGGCGAGATCGCCGCCGCCGCGGTCAGCGGCGCGCTCAGCCTCGAGGACGCCGCCAAGGTCATCGCTCTGCGCAGCCAGGCCATCGGCCGCGTCATGTCGGGCCGCGGCAGCATCGTGTCCATCGGCCTGTCCGCACAGGAAGTCCAGCCGCACCTCGACGAATGGGGCGACCGGCTCAGCCTCGCCGCCACCAACGGCCCGCGCAGCGTCGCGGTCTCCGGTGACCTGGAGGCGCTGGACGCGTTCTGCGGCAAGCTCGTCGAACAGGGCGTCCGGGTCCGCCGCATCGAGGTCGACTACGCCTCGCACTCGGCCCAGGTCGAGGACATCCGCGACGACGTCCTGAACGACCTCGCGAGCATCACGCCACAAACGCCGCACACCAAGTTCCTCTCCACCGTCACCGGCGAGTGGAACGACGCCAACACCAACGCCGAATATTGGTTCACCAACCTGCGCCAGACCGTGCACCTGCACGAAGCCGTCGAACAGCTCATCGGCAGCGGCCACCAGGTGTTCGTCGAAGTCAGCTCGCACCCGGTCCTCACGCCCGGCGTGCAGGACGCGCTGGAGGGCAAGCGCGGCGTCGTCACCGGCACGCTGCGCCGCGACATCGGCGGCCTGCAGCGGGTGCACACGTCGATGGCCGAGCTCTGGGTCCGCGGCCTCCCGGTCAAGTGGCACCTCGACGGCACCCGCGTCGACCTGCCCACCTACCCGTTCCAGCACGAGCGCTTCTGGATCGGCCCGCCGCAACACCCTGTCGCCGCGCCCGACTCGGACCCGGCGGACGCCGCGTTCTGGCAGGCCGTCGAGCAGTCCGACCTCGCCACCCTCACCCAGAGCCTGCACCTCGACGAGGCCACCCTCGCTGCCGTCCTGCCCGCGCTGAACACCTGGCGGCAGAGCAGCCGCGATCAGTCCACAACGGACTCGTGGCGCTACCGCACGACGTGGAAGCCGTTGCGCGGCCTCGACAACGGCAAGCTCACCGGCACCTGGGCCCTCATCACCACGGACGGCATCGACGACACCGACATCGTCCAAGCACTTGGCGACGTGCAGCGGATCGTCCTGGACGCCAACGACGACCGCGCTGCCGTGGCAGCGAAGCTGATCGAGACCGACCACATCGTCTCGTTGCTGCCCACCGACGAACGCCCGGGAACGCTCGGCCTGCCGGTCGGCCTGCTGCTGACCGTCCACCTGATCAACGCGCTCGGCGACGCGGGCATCGACGCCCCCGTCTGGAACATCTCCCGCAACGCCCTCTCGACCGGCCGCTCCGACACCGTCGACCACCCGGCGCAGGTGCAGGCGATCGGCATCGGCTGGACCGCCGCGCTGGAGCACCCGCAACGCTGGGGCGGCTCCATCGACCTGCCGGAACGACTCGACCAGCGCGCCGCGCAACGGTTCGTCTCGGCACTGGTCAACGCCGGCGACGAGGACCAGCTCGCGATCCGCGCGTCCGGCACCCTCGCCCGCCGCGTCGTCCGGGCTCCCGCGTGCCCCGGCACCCAGGACTGGACCCCGCGCGGCACCACGATCATCACCGGCGGCACCGGCACGCTCGGCCCGCACGTCGCGAGGTTCTTCGCGCACAAGGGCGCCGAGCACCTGGTGCTCACCAGCCGCCGCGGCCTCGACGCGCCAGGAGCCCGCGAACTGGTCGCGGAGCTGGAAGAACTCGGTACGCCCACCACCGTCGTCGCCTGCGACATCGCCGAGCGCGACGATGTCGAACGCATGCTGAATGACCTGCGCGCGGAAGGCCGCGAGATCCGTTCGGTGATCCACACCGCGGCGGTGATCGGCCTGCACTCGATCGACAGGTCCACTGTGGAGGGTCTGAGCGAGATCCTCGCCGCGAAGGTTGACGGCGCCGCCCACCTGGACGCGCTGCTGACCGAGGACCTCGACGCGTTCGTGCTGTTCTCGTCGATCTCCGGCATGTGGGGTTCCGGCAACCACGCGTCCTATGTGGCCGGTAACGCCTACCTGAACTCGCTGGCCGCCAACCGTCGTGCGCGTGGCCTCAAGTGCACCTCGGTCTCGTGGGGCATCTGGTCCGACGACATCGGCCTCGGCCGCGTCGACACCGACCAGATCCGCCGCAGCGGCCTGGAGTTCATGAAGGCACGGCTGGCGCTCGCCGGTCTGCAGCGCGCGATCGAGGACGACGAGACCGAGATCGCCATCGCGAACATCGCCTGGGACCGCTACTACCCGGTCTTCACCGCGATGCGCCCGACCACGCTCTTCGAAGAACTGCCGGAGGTCCGCGCACTCGCCGTCACCGCCGAACAGACCACGTCCTCCGACAGTGATCTCGCGGCCAGGCTCAGGACCTTGCCGCCCGCCGAACGCGAACAGCAGCTGCTCGACATCGTCCGCGCCGAAGCCGCGTCCGTCCTGGGCATGGCCTCGACCGACGCACTGACCGAGCACCGCGCGTTCCGCGAGGTCGGCTTCGACTCGATCACCGCGGTGGACCTGCGCAACAAGCTCGCCGCCGCAACAGGTCTGACCCTGCCGACCACGATGGTGTTCGACCACCCCAGCCCGCTCGCGCTCACCGAGTTCCTGCTCGGCGAACTGCTCGGCGCCGACGTCCCGGCCGGCACCCAGGTCGTGGCCTCGGCCGCGTCCGACGAACCGATCGCGATCATCGGCATGTCCTGCCGCTACCCCGGCGGCGTCAGCTCCCCGGAAGACCTGTGGAACGTCGTCATGAACGGCGTCGACGCGATCTCCGGCTTCCCCGCCGACCGCGGCTGGGACGGCGACTCCCTCTACAACCCCGACCCGGACGCCCCCGGCGGCGCCTACTCGGTGCAGGGCGGCTTCCTGCACGACGTCGCGAACTTCGACCCCGGCTTCTTCGGCATCAGCCCGCGCGAGGCCCTGTCGATGGACCCGCAGCAGCGCCTGCTCCTCGAAACCGCCTGGGAGTCCATCGAACGCGCCGGCATCGACCCGCAGTCGCTGAAGGGAACCCTGACCGGCGCCTTCATCGGAGCGTCCTATCAGGACTACTCGGCGGGCGGCTCCGACCAGCCGGGCGACGAGGGCCACATGATCACCGGCACGCTCTCGAGCGTGCTGTCCGGCCGCGTCTCCTACCTGTTCGGCCTCGAAGGCCCGGCCGTCACCCTCGACACGGCCTGTTCTTCCTCTTTGGTGGCACTGCACCTGGCCTGCCAGTCACTGCGCGACGGCGAGTCGTCTCTGGCTCTGGCCGGCGGCGTCTCGGTAATGGCGACGCCCGGCGCCTTCGTCGGCTTCTCCCGCCAGCGCGCACTGGCCAAGGACGGCCGCTGCAAGGCCTACTCCGACGCCGCCGACGGCATGACCCTCGCCGAAGGCGTCGGCCTGGTCCTGCTGGAGCGCGTGTCCGACGCGATCCGCAACGGCCACCGCATCCTCGCCGTCGTCCGCGGCTCCGCGGTGAACCAGGACGGCGCCTCGAACGGCCTGACCGCCCCGAACGGCCCGTCCCAGCAACGCGTCATCCGCCAGGCCCTGGCGAACGCCCGCCTGGAACCGTCCGAAGTGGACGCCATCGACGGCCACGGCACCGGCACCGCACTGGGCGACCCGATCGAGGCCCAGGCCCTGCTCGCCACCTACGGCCAGAACCGCGAACGCCCGCTGCTGCTCGGCTCGATGAAGTCGAACATCGGCCACACCCAGATGGCCTCCGGCGTCGCCTCCATCATCAAGATGGTGCTGGCACTGCGGGCGGGAGTGCTGCCCCGAACCCTGCACGTCGACCAGCCGTCCACGAAGGTCGACTGGTCCTCCGGCTCGATCAAACTCCTCGCCGCCGAGGAAGCCTGGCCCGAGACCGGCCACCCGAAGCGCGCCGGCGTCTCGTCTTTCGGCCTGTCCGGCACGAACGCCCACGTGGTGCTCGAAGAGGCCCCAAGCGCTCCGAAATTGTCAGACCTCCCTGAGATGATTGGGATGGGGGGCGAATTCCCCCAGGGGGCCAGCCAATCCGAATCGATTCCGCCAGCTGGAGCAGTGAGGCCCGGCGCGGTGCCGGTGCTGTTGTCGGCCCGCGCGGACGAGGCCCTCAAGCAGGTCGCGGGCAACCTGATCGACGTCGACGCCGACCTCGTCTCCCTCGCCGCCGCCCTCGCCACGAAGCGGTCCACATTCGAAAAGCGCGCTGTCGTCGTCGCGAGCAACCGCGACGAGCTCGTGCGTGGCCTCACCGCGTTGCGCGACGACCAGCCGGACGCGAGCGTCACCCGTGGGCAGACCACGCGCGGCCGCACCGCGTTCCTGTTCACCGGCCAGGGCTCGCAGCGCCTCGGCATGGGCCGCGACCTGCACGAGCGCTACCCGGTGTTCGCCGACGCCCTCGACGCGGCCTGCGCCTACCTCGACGCCGACCTCGACCGCCCGCTGCGTGACGTCATGTGGGGCGAAGACGCGACACTGCTCAACCGGACCGGCTACGCGCAGCCAGCGATCTTCGCGATCGAGGTCGCGCTGTACCGGCTCGTCGAGTCGTGGGGCGTCACGCCGGACTACCTGGCGGGCCACTCCATCGGCGAGATCGCCGCCGCACACGTCGCCGGCGTCCTCAGCCTCGACGACGCGTGCACGCTGATCTCCGCCCGCGCCCGCCTCATGCAGGCCCTGCCGACCGGCGGCGCGATGATCGCCGTCCAAGCGACCGAAAACGACATCACGCCGCTGCTGACCGGCCGCGTCTCGATCGCCGCGATCAACGGACCCACGAGCATCGTCATCGCGGGCGACGAGGCCGAGACCGAAGCGATCGCGAACCGCTTCGACAAGACCAAGCGCCTCACCGTCAGCCACGCGTTCCACTCGCCGCTGATGGAACCGATGCTCGACGACTTCCGCGCGGCGATCAGCGGCATCCAGTTCGGCAAGCCGTCGATCCCCGTGGTCGCGGACGACGTCACGGACCTGGAGCACTGGGTGCGGCACGTCCGCGAGGCCGTGCGGTTCGCCGACAAGGTCACCCAGCTGGAAAGCTGTGGCGTGCGGGCGTTCCTGGAGCTCGGCCCGGACGGCGTGCTGTCCGGCATGGCCCAGGAATCGCTCACCGAAGAAGCCGTGCTGGTCCCGGCGCTGCGCCGCGACCGCGACGAGGTCGGCACGCTGCTGACCGCACTGGCCGGCCTCCACGTCCGCGGCACGACCGTCGACTGGTCCGCCTACTTCGCGGGCGCCGACGCCGAGGTCGAACTGCCGACCTATCCCTTCCAGCACCAGCGTTTCTGGCCCGAACCCGTCACCGCGACCGACCAGGACGGGGACTTCGTCGACGACGAGTTCTGGGCCGCGGTCGAACGCGAGGACTTCACCGCGCTGGCACAGTGGCGTTCCCGCAAGCAGCAATCCACTGTGGACTCTTGGCGTTACGCGGTCACCTGGAAGCCGATCACCGCCCAGTCCACCCTTACCGGCCCCTGGCTGGTCCTTACCAACGACGACGCGTCCGAACTGATCGAGGCGCTCGGCGTCGAGACCGTGGTGGTCGACGCGGCCCACAGCCGCGAACAGCTCGCCGAGCAGGTCCGTGGCGACTACGCCGGTGTGCTGTCGCTGCTGGCGTTGAACGCCGACGCCGAGGACGCGCTGGTCCGCACTTCCGTTGTGGTGCAGGCACTCGGGGACGCCGGAGTCGACGCCCCGCTGTGGGTGGCGACGCGCGGTGCGGTGTCGGTGGGCGGCGGCGAGCAGATCGCCAATCCCGACCTCGCCACGGTGTGGGGCCTCGGCCGCGTGATCGCGCTGGAGCACCCGAAGCGCTGGGGCGGCCTGATCGATCTGCCCACTCAGCTCGACTGGAACACCGCGCGCCGCATCCCCGGCGTGCTCGCCGGTACGGGCGAGGACCAGGTCGCGGTGCGGCCGTCCGGCGTCTACGGCCGCCGCCTCATCCACAGCACCCCGAGCGCGCTGCACCGCGACTACCGGCCGGGCCGGGTGCTCGTCACCGGCGGCACCGGCGCGATCGGCAAGCAGGTCGCGCGGTGGCTGCTCGACCACGACGCCGAGCAGGTCGTCCTGGTCAGCCGAACCGGCACCGCCGAGTTCGACGACCCGCGTGTGATCGTCAAGGCCTGCGACGTCGCCGACCGCCAAGCACTCGAAACTCTTCTCGCTGAGCACCCGGTGACGTCGGTCTTCCACGCGGCGGGCGTCGTCGAGGACGGCCTCGTCGAGTCGATGGACGCCAGCTCGTTCACGAACCTGTTGCGCGCCAAGGTCCACGCGACCCGCAACCTCCACGAGCTCACACAGGACCTCGACGCTTTCGTGCTCTTCGCGTCGACCGCGGGCGTCATCGGCGGCGCGGGCCAGGGCAACTACGCCGCAGCCAACGCCTTCCTCGACACCTTCGCCGAACACCGCCGCCTGCAAGGACTTCCGGCCACCTCGGTGGCGTGGGGACCGTGGGGCGAGTCCGGCATGGCCGTCGCCGGTGGCGTCGCGGAACGCCTGAAGCGCGGCGGTTTCACGCAGATGGAACCCGCACTCGCGTTGCAGGCGCTCAAGCAGGCCATCGAACACGGCGACGCGGCCGTCATGGTCGCGGAGATCGACTGGGAACGGTTCCTGCCAGCCCTCGCGAGCCTGCGTCCGGCACCGCTGGTCGGCGACCTGCCGGAAGTGAAGCGCTTCCACACCACCGAAAAGGTCGCGGAAGCCGATCAGCCGCAGTTCCGCAAGGCGTTGGCGGGCCTGTCGAAGGCCGAACGCAACCGCGCGGTGCTGGACCTGGTTCGTGGCCAGATCGCTGCGGTTCTGGGCCACGGCAACGCTTCCGACGTCGACCCGGACCGCGCGTTCCTCGACCTCGGCTTCGACTCGCTCACGACCCTCGAGCTGCGCAACCGCCTGCAGGCCGCGACCGAACTGACGCTGCCCGCGTCGCTGCTTTACGACTACCCGACCCCGTACGACCTGGCGGAGTTCCTGCTGGGCGAGGTCGGCGACGTGCCTGCGGAAGTAGTGGTGAAGAGGCTCGACGACGACCCCATCGCGATCGTCGGCATCGGCTGCCGCTTCCCCGGCGGCGTGACGTCACCGGAAGCGTTCTGGGACCTCGTGTCCAGCGGGGGCGACGGCATCAGCACCTTCCCGTCCGACCGCGGCTGGGACCTGGCCGCACTGGGCGCCGGTGCGTCGGCGTCGCTGGAAGCCGGTTTCCTCAACGGTGTCGCGGACTTCGACGCGCACTTCTTCGGCATCTCGCCGCGGGAAGCCCTCGCGATGGACCCGCAGCAACGTCTGGTCCTCGAAACGGCCTGGGAGGCCATCGAACGCACCGGCATCGACCCGCTGTCGCTGAAGGGCAGCGCGACCGGCGTGTTCGTCGGCACGAACGGCCAGGACTACGAGAACGTCCTGCGCCGCTGCGTCGACCCGGACATCCAGGGCTACCTCGCCACCGGCAACACCGCGTCGGTCATGTCCGGCCGCCTTTCCTACGTCCTCGGCCTCGAAGGACCCGCGGTCACCATCGACACGGCATGCTCGTCGTCGTTGGTCGCCATGCACTGGGCGATGCGCGCGCTCCGCTCCGGTGAGTGCTCTCTCGCTCTCGCCGGCGGCGTCTCGGTCATGTCGAGCCCCGACTCGTTCGTCGAGTTCACGACCCAGGGCGGACTCGCCCCCGACGGCCGCTGCAAGGCCTTCGCGGACGGCGCCGACGGCACGGCGTGGTCCGAGGGCGCGGGCATCCTCGTGCTCGAGCGCCTGTCAGACGCCGTGGCCAACGGCCACGAGGTGCTGGCCCTGGTACGCGGCTCTGCCGTCAACTCCGACGGCGCCTCCAACGGCCTGACCGCCCCGAACGGCCCCTCGCAACAACGCGTGATCCGTCGCGCTCTCGCGGACGCCGGTCTGTCCGTGAGCGACATCGACGCCGTGGAAGCACACGGCACCGGCACAACCCTGGGCGACCCGATCGAGGCCCAGGCCCTGCTGTCGACGTTCGCCGGCCGCTCCGAGCCGCTCTACCTGGGCTCGGTGAAGTCGAACATCGGCCACTCCCAGGCGGCGGCCGGCGTCGCGGGCGTCATCAAGATGGTCGAGGCGATGCGCCACGGCATGCTGCCCCGCACCCTCCACGTCGACGCCCCGACCTCACACGTCGACTGGACCTCAGGCCCGGTCACACTGCTCACCGAGAACACGACCTGGCCTTCCGCCGGCCGCCCCCGCCGCGCAGGCATCTCCGCCTTCGGCCTCTCCGGCACCAACGCCCACGTGATCTTGGAGGCGCCGGGCTCGGGGATCCCCCCAATCTCCAGCGTACCGAACGAAACCGCTGGTCAGGGCACCGCCGCAGAATCTGTGGACAACTCGGCGCCTGTGGACAACTCGGCCGTTGTCGATCTCCACGCCCCGGACTCGTCGGCCTCCCGTGGGACTATTGGAGTGGGGACTTCGCATCCCCCCAAGGGGGCCCCCGTCGTTGTTTCGGCGAAGTCCTCCGATGCTCTGCGCGCTCAGATCGACCAGTTCCGCGCGGTCGACGCCGATCAGCTGGACCTGGCGTTCTCGGCGGCGACCACGCGCGCGCAGTTCGCGCATCGGGCGTTGCTCATCGACGGCGCAGAGGTCACCAACGGTGTGGCGCGCAAGGCGGGCACGACGGTGTTCCTGTTCACCGGTCAGGGCTCGCAGCGCCTCGGCATGGGCCGCGAGCTATACCAGCGTTTCGACACGTTCCGGGAAGCCTTCGACAAGGTCCTCGCGCACCTCGACCCGGACCTCAGGAACATCATCTGGGGCGAGGACGAGGAGCAGCTCAACCAGACCGGCACCACCCAACCGGCGCTGTTCGCGATCGAGGTCGCGCTCGCCCGCCTCGTCCAGAGCCTCGGCGTCCTGCCCGACCACGTCGCCGGCCACTCCATCGGCGAGATCGCGGCCGCGCACATCGCCGGCGTGCTGACCCTCGAAGACGCCGCGAAGCTCGTCACCGCCCGTGCGCGACTCATGCAGGCACTCCCGGCCGGCGGCGCGATGGTCTCCGTCCTCGCCGCCGAACAGGAAGTCGCGAAGCAGATCGGCAAGTCCAAGAAGGTGTCGATCGCCGCGGTCAACGGACCCCGGTCGATCGTCATCGCCGGCGACAAGGCCGCGGTCGCGAAGATCGCCAAGAAGTTCGAGAAGACCAAGCAGCTCACCGTCAGCCACGCGTTCCACTCGCCGCTGATGGACCCGATGCTCGACGACTTCCGCGCGGCGATCGCCACCATCACCTTCAGCCAGCCGCGGATCCCGATCGCCACCACCGGTGATGTGACGACCGTGGACTACTGGGTGAACCACGTCCGTGACACCGTCCGCTTCCACGACAACGTCCAGAGCCTGGGCGACATCGACACGTTCGTCGAGATCGGCCCGGACGGCGTGCTCGCCGCGATGGTCGACGGAGCCGTTGCGACGCAACGCAAGGACCGCGACGAGGTCAGCGCGTTCGCCCTCGCGCTCGGCACCCTGCACGTCCGGGGCGCCGACATCGACTGGCACGAGTACTTCGCCGGCACCGGAGCGCGCAGGATCCCGTTGCCCACCTATGCGTTCCAGCGCGAGCACTACTGGCCGACGACCACTCCGAAGTCCGTCACCGACGACTGGCTGTACGAGGTGGTGTGGGAGCAGCACAACGTCCCCACCACGACCGAAGGCACCTGGCTCGTCCTCGGTGACGCGACCGGGTTCGCCGGCGAAACGGTCACCGAGCTCGTGCCGGGTGACTACACCGGTGTCATCTCGATCGGCGGCACCAGCCCGCTCGAGGTCCTGAACACCCTGGCGAACAACAACATCACGGCACCGCTGTGGTGCGTGAGCAACGAACCCGCTGTCTGGGGCGAAGGCCGTGTCGCCGCGCTCGAGCAGCCGGAACGCTGGGGCGGCCTGATCCGCGTCGAAACCGACACCTGGGCGATTCCCGAGCAAGAGCAGGAAGTCGCCTTCCACCGCGACGGTGTGTTCGTCCCACGCCTGCGCCGCATCGAGGCCACCACCCCGTGGACCCCGACCGGTAAGATCCTCGTCGTCGGCGACGGACCGATGGGCGAGCAGCTCCGAAGCCTGGTCAACACGACCGACACGCTGGACGACGACGTCACCGCGGTGATCCACCTCGGCGGCATCGACTCTCTGAAGGAACTCGACGAGCAGCTGGGCGATCGCGAACTGGAAGCGTTCGTGATCTTCGGCTCGGTCGCCGGCACGTGGGGTTTCCGCGGCCAGCAAAAGCAAGCCGCGCACGATGCGATCGTCGAGGAGTTCGCACGGCAGCGAAAAGCACGCGGCCTCAAGGCGACCTCCATCGCGTACGCGCCGTGGGAGGGCACGACCGACCAGAGCATGACCGCGCACCTGCGGATGAGCGGCATCGCGGTCCTCGACGCCCCGAACGCCGTCGCGGCCCTGCACCAGGCTGTCGCGAGTGGACGGACGAACGTCGTCGTCGCGAACGTCGACTGGAACACCTTCCAGCAGTCCAACAAGCTGTTCAGCCAGTTCGAGCAGCAGAAACCCGCGGTCGAACCGCTTCTCCAGCAGACCCTGGTCAAGCTGCCCGACTATGAACGGCATGGAGCGCTGCTCACCCTCGTTCGTGAGAAGGCGGCACTCGTCCTCGGCCACAACGGAACCAGCGCGATCGAGCCGGACGTCCCGTTCCGCGACCTCGGCTTCGACTCGCTCACCGCCGTCGACCTGCGCAACCAGATCCAGTCCGAATCGGGCCTGCAGCTCAGCGCCACGCTGGTGTTCGACTACCCGACGCCGAACGAGCTCGCCGCGCACCTGCTCACCGAACTCCTCGGCGGCGCGGACGAAATCCAGTACACGGTCAGGGTGACCACGGACGAGCCGATCGCGATCGTCGGCATGGCCTGCCGTTACCCCGGTGACGTGCGGTCGCCGGAAGACCTGTGGAAGCTGCTGCTCGACGGCCGCGACGCTATCGGGGACTTCCCGGCCGACCGCGGCTGGGACCTCGCCTCCCTCTACAGTGGACAGAGCGTCACCCGCAGCGGTGGTTTCCTCTACGACGTCCCGAACTTCGACCCGGACTTCTTCTCGATCTCGCCGCGCGAAGCGATGGTCATGGACCCGCAGCAGCGCATCGTGCTCGAGACGGCCTGGGAAGCGCTGGAACGCGCGGGTGTCGACCCGGCGTCGATCCGCGGCTCTCTCACGGGTGTGTTCGTCGGTGGCGGCAGCGGCGAGTACCGGCCGTCGCCGGAGGAGACCGGCCTGGAGTGGCAGACCGCGCAGTCCGCGTCGCTGCTGTCCGGCCGTCTCGCCTACACGTTCGGCCTGCAGGGTCCGACGGTCTCGGTCGACACCGCGTGCTCGTCGTCGCTGGTCTCGCTGCACCTCGCGGCCCAGGCGCTGCGCACGGGTGAGTGCGAGATGGCGCTGGCGGGCGGTGTGTGCGTGATGTCGACGCCGGTCGGGTTCATCGAGTTCAGCGCCCAGGGCGCGTTGTCGGAAGACGGGCGCTGCAAGGCGTTCTCCGACAACGCGGACGGCACCGGCTGGGCCGAGGGCGTCGGCATGCTGGTCCTGGAACGGCTTTCGGACGCTGTGCGCAACGGCCACGAGGTGCTCGTGGTCGTACGTGGTTCGGCGATCAACTCCGACGGCGCGTCGAACGGTCTCACCGCCCCGTCCGGGCCGGCCCAGCAGCGGGTCATCCGGCAGGCGCTGGCCGCGTCCGGGCTGCGACCGTCCGATGTGGACGCCGTCGAGGCGCACGGCACCGGCACGAAGCTCGGCGACCCGATCGAGGCGCAGGCCCTGCTCAACGTCTACGGGCAGGACCGCTCGGCGCCGCTGCTGCTCGGCGCGGTCAAGTCGAACATCGGGCACACGCAGGCCGCGTCCGGTGTCGCGGGCGTGATCAAGATGGTGATGGCGATGCGGGCGGGCGAGCTGCCCAGGACCCTGCACGCCGAGACGCCGTCCTCGCACGTCGACTGGAGCACCGGCGCGGTCCAGCTGCTGCAGGAACGCACGGACTGGCCTTCGGTGGACCGCGCGCGCAGGGCCGCGGTGTCGTCCTTCGGCGCCAGCGGCACCAACGCCCACGTGATCTTGGAAGCGCCGGGCTCGGGGATCCCCCCATTTTCCAGCGTACCGGACGAAAAGGCTGGTCAAGGGGCCGCTGGGCGATCTGTGGACAACTTTGGAGTGGTTCCGGTGCTGGTGTCCGGTCGCACCCCGGCCGCGCTGCGTGACCAGGCCGCGCGCCTGCTCGACGTGGACGCGGACCTCGTGGACATCGCCCGTGCCGCGGCCACCACGCGGGCGTCGTTCGACCAGCGTGCGGTCGTGCTGGCCGGCAGCCGTGACGAACTGACCGACGCGTTGGCCGCGTTGGCCGCTGACGTCCGGAACCCGCTGGTGATCAGGGACGAGGTGGCGCGCTCCGGCAAGCTCGCGTTCCTGTTCGCCGGTCAGGGTTCGCAACGGGTCGGCATGGGCCGCGCGCTGCACGCCCGGTTCCCGGTGTTCGCGGTGGCGTTCGACGAGGTCCTGAGCCACCTCGACCCGGCGCTCGCGGACGTCATCTGGGGCGACGACCAGGACACGCTGAACCTCACCGGCACCACGCAGCCCGCGCTGTTCGCCATCGAGGTCGCGCTGTTCCGCCTGGCCGAGTCGTGGGGCCTCGAGCCGGACTTCCTGGCAGGCCACTCGATCGGCGAGATCGCGGCGGCCCACGTCGCCGGCGTGCTCAGCCTGGAGGACGCGGCGAAGCTCGTGACCGTGCGATCGGCGCTGATGCAGGCGCTGCCCGCAGGCGGCGCGATGGTCGCCGTGCAGGCCAGCGAGGACGTCGTGCTGCCACACCTCACCGACGGCGTGGTGATCGCGGCGGTCAACGGTCCCGACTCGGTGGTCATCGCCGGGCCGGAGGACGCGGTGGTCGCGATCGCGGAACGCTGGAAGTCGAAGCGGCTGCGCGTCTCACACGCCTTCCACTCGCCGCTGATGGACCCGATGCTGGACGAGTTCCGGTCCACAGTGGAGTCGTTGACGTTCAACCAGCCGCGGATTCCGGTGGTGGCGGAAGGCGACGTGACCAGCCCCGAGTACTGGGTGCGGCACGTGCGGGAAGCGGTGCGGTTCGCGGACAACGTGCGGACGCTCACCGAACGCGGCGTCACGACGTTCGTCGAACTCGGCCCGGACGCGACGTTGTCCGGCCTGGTCGACGGCGGCATTCCGGTGCTGCGCAAGGACCGCGACGAGGAGCAGGCGATCGTGTCCGCCCTCGCCCGCCTGCACACCCGTGGCGTGAAGGTCGACTGGGCCGGGTTCTTCGGCGCCGGCCGCAAGATCACGCTGCCGACCTACGCGTTCCAGCACCAGCGGTTCTGGCCGTCGACGATGGCCGGCTCGGCGAAGCCCGCTGTCCCGTCCGGCGACGACACAGCGTTCTGGGCCGCCGTCGAGGGCGAGGACTTCGGGTCGCTGCAGAACGTGCTCAGCGTCGACACCGACGCGCTGTCGCAGGTGCTGCCGGCGTTGCTGGACTGGCGCAAGCAGCGCACCGACCTCGCGCTGGTCGACAGCTGGCGGCACCGGATCACGTGGAAGCCGTTGGACGCCACCAGGTCTGGTGAACTGACCGGCACGTGGCTCGCGGTGACGGCCGGGGCGGACGACTGGAGCGACGCGGTCATCGACTCGCTCGGTGTCAGCGTCGTGCGGGTAGACGTCGCTGAACCGAACCGTGAGGCGATCGCGGATGAGTTGCGATCGTTGGGCACGTCGTTCGCCGGTGTGCTGTCGATGCTCGGCCGTGCCGACGCGGGGGAGGGCAGCGCACCCGCCGGTGTGCTGCTGACCGCCGCGTTGATCCAGGCGCTCGGCGACGCGGGCATCAACGCGCCGCTGTGGTGCGTGACCCGCGACGGTGCCGCCGTCAACGGCACGGCGTTCGAGGACCTGACGCAGGCCGCGATCCACGGACTCGGCAGGGTCGTGACGCTGGAGCACCCGGAGCGCTGGGGCGGTCTGATCGACCTGCCCTCGGTGATCGACGACCGGGTCGCGAACGGCCTCACGTCCGTCCTTTCCGGACTCGACGGCGAGGACCAGGTCGCGGTGCGGACGAACAACCTGTTCGGACGGCGACTCGTCGCCGCTCCGGCAGCTGTTCCGGCGCAGGACTGGCAGCCGCGCGGCACGGTCCTGATCACCGGCGGCACCGGTGCGCTCGGCGGTCACGTGGCCCGGATGCTCGCGCAGCACGGCGCCGAACACCTGGTGCTGGTCAGCCGCAGTGGGTTGAACGCGCCGGGAGCCGCCGAGTTGCGCTCGGAACTGGTGGGCCTCGGCGTCGACGTCACGATCGCGGCGTGTGACGCGGCGGACCGGAAGTCGTTGCAGGCAGTGCTTTCCGCGATTCCACAACCGTTGACGGGCGTCGTGCACACCGCGGGCATCATCGACGACGGCGTGCTGGACAAGATGACGCCGGAACGGTTCGAGGCGGTGTTCCGCAGCAAGGTCACCTCGGCGTTGCTGCTGGACGAACTGACCAACGACCTGGACGCGTTCGTGCTGTTTTCCTCCGCGTCGTCGTCAGTCGGCAGCCCAGGCCAGGCGAACTACGCGGCGGCGAACGCGATGCTCGACGCGCTGGCCGATCGCCGGCGCGGTCAGGGTCTCGCCGCGACGTCGATCGCGTGGGGCGCGTGGGGTGGCGGCGGCATGGCCGACACCGAGGACGCGCTGGCCAACGCCAAACGCGCCGGAATCGCTTCGATGGATCCGGTCCTGGCGTGTGCAGCGCTTCGGCAGCTCGTCGGCGAGGGGCTGCCGACCGCGGTGGTCGCGGCGGTGGACAAGGGCCGGTTCTCCGGCGGGTTCCGCCCGAACCCGTTGCTGCGGGAGCTGGCCACCGAAGCCGCTGTGGGAGCCCCGGTTGCCGAGGGCGCGTTCCAGGAGAAGCTGCTGGCACTGCCCGCGGCGAAACGGTTCGACGAGGTGCTGGACCTGGTGCGGACGCGGGCGGCGGAGGTGCTCGGACAGGCTGATGTCGACGCCGTGCGCCCAGATCGGCCATTCCGCGACCTCGGCTTCGACTCTCTCGCGGTGGTGGAACTGCGCAACCAGCTCAACGCGGCTACCGGGCTGGCATTGGCGTCAACGCTGGTGTTCGACCACCCGTCACCGGAGGAGCTCGCGACGCATGTGCTGACCGAGCTGATCCCGGCCGACGCGGTGTTGTCGGAGGAGACGGAGATCCGCGACCTGCTGGCGCGGGTGCCGCTTGCCCAGTTGCGCGAGATCGGCGTGCTGGAGCCGTTGATGCAGCTCATCGGCAAGGGAACGGCGGCAGCGGACGACGAGGACATCGACGAGATGAGCGTCGACGACCTGATCCAGGCCGCGCTCGACGGCCAGGCCGACTGAGCTCGGATTCGTGACGGCCGGCTGCTCCTTCCGGGGCGGCCGGCCGTTTCGTCGTCCCGGATTCTCTGAGGAATTCGCTACCGCTTTGGCTGCTGCAATTGCTCGCGGGATGACCGTGTCCGGCTGGACTGACGGAGCTGATGAATGAGTACCTCCAGCGAGAAGGTTGTCGAGGCCCTCCGCGCCGCGATGAAGGAGGCGGAGCGGCTGCGCAAGCAGAACCGGCAGCTCGTCGCGGCCGCCACCGAACCGATCGCGATCATCGGGATGGCATGCCGCTTCCCCGGCGGCATCAGCTCGCCGGAGGACCTGTGGGAGCTGGTGTCGTCCGGGCGTGACGCGATCACCGGCTTCCCGGCCGACCGCGGCTGGGACGTCGAGGCGTTGCTCGGCGACGGGGTCGATGAACGCGGCCACAGCGTGTCCGTGCAGGGAGGCTTCCTGCACGGCATCGCGGACTTCGACCCGGCGTTCTTCGGCATCTCGCCGCGCGAGGCCGTGACGATGGATCCCCAGCAGCGCTTGCTGCTGGAGACCTCCTGGGAGGCCCTGGAACGGTCGGGCCTGGATCCGACGTCGCTGCGCGGCTCGCGCACGGGCGTCTTCATCGGCACCAACGGCCAGGACTACGAGCACCTGCTGATCCGCGGCCTCGACGACGCTACCGGCGACGTCGGCACGGGCATCGCCGCCTCCGCCGAGTCGGGCCGCATCTCCTACGCGCTCGGCCTCGAAGGCCCCACGCTGACCGTCGACACGGCGTGCTCGTCGTCGTTGGTCGCGCTGCACCTGGCCGTGCACGCCTTGCGCGCGGGGGAGTGCTCGCTGGCGTTGGCCGGCGGCGTGAACGTCATGTGCACGCCCGGCTCGCTGGTCGAGTTTTCACGCCAGGGCGGACTCGCCCGCAACGGTCGCTGCAAGGCGTTCTCCGACGACGCCGACGGCACCGGATGGTCCGAGGGTGTTGGTGTGCTCGCACTGGCGCGGCTGTCTGACGCTGTGTCGTTGGGCTACCCGGTGCTCGCGGTCGTGCGCGGCTCCGCAGTCAACTCCGACGGCGCCTCCAACGGTTTCACCGCCCCGAACGGCCGTGCGCAGCAACGGGTAATTCGCGCCGCACTGGACCGCGCGGGTCTGTCCGCCGCCGACGTGGACGTCGTCGAAGCGCACGGCACCGGCACGCCGCTCGGCGACCCGATCGAGGCGCGCAGCCTGCTGGCGACCTACGGCGCCGATCGCCCTTCGCCGCTGCTGCTGGGCTCGGTGAAGTCGAACCTCGGCCACACGCAGGCCGCCGCCGGCATCGCGGGCATCATCAAGATGGTCCAGGCGATGCAGCACGGCGTCGTGCCCGCCACCCTGCACGTTTCGCGCCCGTCCACCCACGTCGACTGGACCACCGGCTCCGTCGAGCTCGCCACCACGGCCGTGGCCTGGCCCGCCTCGGACCGCGCCCCCCGCGCAGCCGTCTCGTCCTTCGGCGTTTCGGGCACCAACGCCCACGTGATCTTGGAGGGGGCGCCGGGGATCCCCCCAATTTCCAGCGTACCGGACGAAAACACTGGTCAAGGGGCTGCGCAGCAATCTGTGGACAACTCGGCGCCTGTGGACAACTCGGTGCCGTGGCTGGTGTCGGCGAAGTCGGAAGCCTCGCTCGCGGCGCAGATCGAACGGGTGCGCGCGCTCGACGGTGACGCCGTGGACGTCGGTTTCTCGTTGGCGACCACGCGCGCGCTGTTCGAGCACCGGGCGGTGTTGCTGGGCGGCGCAGAGATCGCGCGAGGCTTCGCACGGCGGACCGAGCTCGCGTTGCTGTTCTCCGGGCAGGGTGCCCAGCGCGTCGGCATGGGCAAAGGGCTGTACGAGGACTTTCCGGTGTTCCGGGAGGCGTTCGACGACGCGCTCAGCCACCTCGAGCCGGGCCTCCGTGATGTCATGTGGGGCGACGAGGAAGCGCTGAACCAGACGGGCAACACGCAACCTGCGCTGTTCGCGTTCGAGGTCGCCCTGTACCGGCTGCTGGAGTCCTACGGCGTCGCCCCCGCGCACGTCACCGGCCACTCGATCGGCGAGATCGCCGCCGCACACATCGCGGGCGTGTTGACACTCGAGGACGCCGCGACGCTCGTCACCGCACGGGCCCGGCTCATGCAGGCGCTGCCGCCAGGTGGCGTGATGATCGCGTTGCAGGCCACCGAAGACGAGGTCACCCCGCACCTGACCCCCGGCGTGTCCATCGCCGCGATCAACGGGCCGGAGAGCATCGTCATCGCGGGCGTGGAGAAGGAAGCTCGCGCGGTCGCCGCCCACTTCGCCGATCGCAAGTCCAAGCAGCTGAGCGTCAGCCACGCGTTCCACTCGCCGCTGATGGACCCGATGCTCAACGACTTCCGCGAGGCCATCGGCGGCATCACCTTCCACAGCCCCAAGATCCCGATGGTCGGCGACGTCACGAACCCCGAGCACTGGGTGCGGCACGTGCGCGACGCCGTCCGGTTCCACGACGCCGTGACCGGCCTGGGCGACAAGACCTTCCTGGAGATCGGCCCCGACGGAGTGCTGTCCGCGCTGGTGGAGCAGGCTATCCCGGCCCAGCGCAAGGACCGGGACGAGCGTACGGCGTTCATCACCGCGCTCGCCCGCCTGCACGTCGCAGGTGTCAGTGTCGACTGGAAACCGTTCTACCCCAATGGTAAGCGTGTCGATCTCCCCACTTACGCGTTCCAGCACGACCGCTACTGGCCTTCGGTGTCGGTGAGCGCCGGGGACGCCGCCGGACTCGGCCTGACCCCGGCCGACCACCCGCTGCTCGGCGCCGCGATGACCGTCGCCGGCTCTGGCGAGTTGATTCTCACCGGCACGCTGACCAGGACGTCGTGGCTCGCCGACCACGTCGTGTTCCCGACCTCGGGCGTGCTGGAGCTGGCTTTCCGTGCCGCCGACCTCGCGGGCCACGAGCGCGTCGAGGAGTTCACGCAGGTCGCGCCGCTGGTGTTGCCGGACAGCGGTGCCGTGCAGGTGCAGTTCCAGGTCGGACGGGAAGGCGCGTTCCGGTTCCACGCGCGGCGCGGTGACCAGGAATGGGTCGAGCACGCGAAAGGTGTGTTCGGACAAGGCGTTCCGGCGCGGGTTCTGGACACCGAGTGGCCGCCGAAGGGTGCGATGGTCGTCGATCTCGACGGCTTCTACGACGAAACGCCTTACGGGGAGGCGTTCCAAGGGGTGCGCGCGGCCTGGCGGCGAGGGCAGGAGGTGTTCGCCGAGGTTGCGTTGCCCGTTGACGCAAAGGGTTTCGGTGTTCACCCGGCGTTGCTCGACGCCGCGACGCACGCCGCCGCGATCCTCGGTCTTGAAGGCGTTCCGACCCACTGGCACGGCGTTTCTCTTCACGCGAGCGGCGCGGAAGTCGTTCGGGTAAACCTGTCCGCTGTGGACGGTGGTGTCACGCTGACCGCGGTCGACGTCGCCGGTGAGCCGGTGCTGTCCGCCGACAAGGTTCTGATCGAGCCACTCGGTGAACTCGTCGAGCAGACCGGCGTCGACTCGTTGTTCCGCCTCGACTGGGTGCCCGTCACCTACACGCCAGGCGACACAACGGTTGTGCACGTCGCAGGTGAGCAGTCGCCGGAGTCCGCGCACGCGCTGGCAGCGGAAGCCCTGAGCACGCTCCAGGACACCACCGGAAAGCTGGTCTTCGTCACGCGCGGCGCCGTCACCGGTGACGACCTCGCCGCTGCCGCGGTCTGGGGCCTGGTGCGGTCCGCGCAGACCGAGGATCCCGGCCGGTTCCTGCTCGTCGACCTCGACGACGCACCCGAGTCGGAGGCACTGCTCCCCGGACTCGGCGGCCTGATCGACGCGGGGGAGACCCAGGTCGTCGTGCGCGCGGGCGAGGTGTTCGCGGGCAGGCTGGCGCGCGCCACCGGAAGTGTTGCGAGCGAATGGGATTCCGGCGGAACAGTGCTGATCACCGGCGGAACGGGCGGCCTCGGTGCCGTCCTCGCCCGCCACCTCGTGACGCGTGGCCAGCGCAAGCTGTTGCTGGCCAGCCGCAGCGGACTCGACGCTCCCGGCGCCGCCGACCTGCGCGACGAGCTGATCGCGCTGGGTGCGGACGTCGATGTGAAGGCGTGTGACGTCACGGAACGCGCTGCCGTCGCCGACCTGCTGGACGGCGTGCGACTGGCAGCCGTCGTCCACACCGCCGGTGTGCTGGACGACGGCGTGATCGGATCGCTGACGCCCGAACGGCTTTCCGCCGTCATGCGCCCGAAGGTCGACGCCGCGTGGAACCTCCACGAGCTCGCCGGTGACGCGCAGCTCATCCTGTATTCGTCGGTGTCGGGCGTGATGGGCGCGGCGGGTCAGGGCAACTACGCCGCCGCCAACGCGTTTCTCGACGCACTCGCGGCTCACCGCCGCGGGCTCGGCCTGCCCGCGCTGTCGTTGGCCTGGGGTGCCTGGGACACCGGCATGACGTCCACTTTGGACGAAGGCGACCTGCGCCGGATGCCGATGCTGTCAGTCGAGCAGGGCCTTGCTCTGTTCGACGCCGCGGTGGGCTCGGATGAGTCGCTGCTGGTCCCGCTCGCGTCCGGCGGTGGCGCCGCGCAGGGTGACGTTCCCGCGATCATGCGCGGCCTGGTTCGGGCGGGCAGGCGCACGGCCGCGCGCGAGATCGTGGCCGGTGGACTGCTGTCGAAGCTCGTCGGACTGTCCGGCGCCGAGCGCGTGCGGATCGTCGTGGACGTCGTGCGTGCTGAGGCCGCGAAGGTCATCGGGTACGCCAACGCCGACGCGGTGGGCGCGGAGAAGGAGTTCCGCGCGCTCGGGTTCGACTCGCTGACCGCGATCGAACTCCGCAACGCCATCGCGCTGGCCACCGGCCTGACGTTGCCCGCGACGTTGATCTTCGACTACCCGACGCCACTCGTGCTGGCCGAGCACCTGCTGGCCGAGCTGACCGGCGAGGGCGCCGACCTCGACGTGTCCGCCCAGGGCAGCGCCGACGCGGACGACCCGATCGTGATCGTCGGCATGGCGTGCCGTTTCCCCGGCGGTGTCTCGACTCCAGAGGACCTGTGGCGGCTGCTGGCCGACGGCACCGACGCGATCGCGAGCTTCCCGACCGACCGCGGTTGGGAACAGGACGCGCTGGCCGCCGGCGGCACCGTCGAGGGCGGCTTCCTCTACGGCGCGGCGGAGTTCGACCCGGCGTTCTTCGGCATCTCGCCGCGCGAAGCCCTCGCCATGGACCCGCAGCAACGCCAGCTGCTCGAAGTCGCCTGGGAAGCCGTCGAACGCGCGGGCATCAACGCCACCACGCTGCGCGGCTCGAAGACCGGCGTTTTCATCGGCACGAACGGTCAGGACTACACGAACCTCGTGCTGCGGGCGCGCGGCGACATCGAGGGCCACGCCTCGACCGGCCTCGCCGCCGCGGTGATCTCCGGCCGCCTCTCCTACACGTTCGGCTTCGAGGGGCCGGCGCTCACGATCGACACCGCCTGCTCTTCCTCGTTGGTGGCCTTGCACCTGGCCGCGCAATCGCTGCGGTCCGGCGAGTCCTCCCTGGCCCTCGTCGGCGGCGTGACGGTGATGTCCACGCCGATGAACTTCGCCGGCTTCAACGCCCAGGGTGGCCTGGCGGCGGACGCGCGCTGCCGTGCCTTCTCCGACAACGCCGAAGGCACCGGCTGGGCCGAAGGCGCGGGCGTGCTCGTCGTCGAACGCCAGTCCGATGCTCTCCGCAACGGCCACACCGTGCTGGCCGTCGTGCGCGGCTCGGCCGTGAACCAGGACGGCGCCTCGAACGGCCTGACCGCTCCGAACGGCCCCGCGCAGCAACGCGTGATCCGCCAGGCCCTCGCCAACGCCGGTCTGTCCACTTCGGACGTGGATGCGGTCGAAGCGCACGGCACCGGCACCCGTCTGGGCGACCCGATCGAAGCCCAGGCGCTGCTCGCCACCTACGGCCGCGACCGTGTCGGAGCGCCGCTCTACCTGGGCGCGATCAAGTCGAACCTCGGCCACACCCAGGCCGCCGCGGGCGTCGCGGGCATCATCAAGATGGTCCTGGCGTTCCAGCACGGCCTGCTGCCTCAGACCTTGCACGTCACGTTGCCGTCTTCGCACGTCGACTGGTCCGCAGGCGCCGTCTCCCTGCTCACGTCGAACACCCCGTGGCCCACCACCGATCGCCCGGCCCGCGCCGGCGTCTCGTCGTTCGGCCTCTCCGGCACCAACGCGCATGTGATCTTGGAAGCCCCGGCCGAGACGTCTGGCCAAAAACTGTCAGACCTCCCTGAGATGATTGGGATGGGGGGTGGATCCCCCCAGGGGGCCGGCCAATCGGGATCGATTCCGTGGGTGGTGTCGGCGAAGTCCGCGGCGGCGTTGGACGCGCAGATCGAGCGGGTTCGGGCGGTGGAGGCGGACGCGCTCGACGTCGGGTACTCGTTGGTGCACCACCGCGCGTTGTTCGAGCACCGGGCCGTGGTGGTGGACGGTGACGTACTGGCTCGTGGTGAGGCGTCGGGCAAGACGCTCGCCATGGTGTTCTCCGGGCAGGGTGCGCAACGGCTCGGCATGGGGCGGGAGCTGTACGAGGAGTTCCCCGCGTTCAGGGCCGCGCTCGATGAGGTGCTCGAGCATCTCGAGAACGTGCGCGAGATCATGTGGGGTGAGGACGCCGAGGCGCTGAACCAGACGGGCACCACGCAGCCCGCGCTGTTCGCGATCGAGGTGGCGCTGTACCGGCTGGCGGAGTCGTTCGGCGTCGTCCCGCGGCTGCTGGCCGGGCATTCGATCGGCGAGATCGCGGCCGCGCACGTCGCCGGGGTGTTCAGCCTGGAAGACGCGGCGAAGCTCGTCCGCGAACGCGCGCGACTCATGCAGGCGCTGCCGACCGGTGGCGTGATGATCGCGTTGCAGGCCACCGAGGACGAGGTCGTTCCGCACCTGACCCCCGGCGTCTCCGTCGCCGCGATCAACGCCGCCGATTCGCTCGTGGTCGCGGGCGTCGAAGACGAGGTTCGCGCGGTCGTCGCGAGGTTCGAAGGCCGCAAGAGCAAGCAGCTCAGCGTCAGTCACGCGTTCCACTCGCCATTGATGGCGCCGATGCTCCACGAGTTCCGCGAGGCGATCGCGGGAATCCGGTTCAACGAGCCGAGCATCCCGATCGTGACCACGGGCGACGTCACCGACCCCGAGTACTGGGTTCGCCACGTCCGCGACACCGTGCGGTTCACCGAGAACGTCGGGAAGCTCGAGGAACAGGACGCGAGCGCGTTCCTGGAGATCGGGCCGGACGGGGTGCTGGCAGCACTCGTCGACGGAGCGATTCCGGTGCTGCGCAAGGATCGCGGAGAGCGCAAGGCGTTCCTGGCAGCGCTTGCACGGCTCCACGTCAGCGGCGTGGACGTCGACTGGTCGAGCTTCTACCGCGGCGGACGCGGGGTCGACCTGCCGACGTATCCGTTCCAGCACGAGCGGTTCTGGCCCGAAGCGGCGACCGGCGACGTGGCAGCGGATCCGGCTGACGCGGCGTTCTGGACGGCGGTCGAACAGGAGGACGTCGCGTCGCTCGCCGCCACGCTCGACCTCGACGGCGACACGCTTGCGGGAGTGCTGCCGGCGTTGTCGGCGTGGCGCGGCAAGCGCAGGGCTCAGTCCACTGTGGAGTCATGGCTGCACCGGGAGAGCTGGCAGCCGATCACCGGCCTCACCGCGAAACCGGGCAAGTGGCTCGTGGTCGGATCGGTTGACGAGGTGGTGGTCGGCGCGCTCGGGGACGTCACGCGGATCGACGTCGAGCAGGCCGATCGTGAGCATCTGGCGTCGAGGCTCGCGGAGTTCGCGCAGGAGCCGTTCACCGGTGTGATTTCGTTGGTGGGCGGCGGTGCGCTTGAGTCGATCACCGGCACGGCAACGCTGATCCAGGCTCTCGGCGACGCGGGTGTCATGGCGCCGCTGTGGGTGGTGACGCGCGGCGCGGTGTCGACCGGGCGCGCGGACGCCGTCAGCAATCCCTGGCAGGCCGGCGCGTGGGGGCTCGGCCGGGTGGCCGCGCTGGAACACCCGAACCGCTGGGGTGGCCTGATCGACCTGCCCGCCGAGCTGGACGACCGCGCGGCGCAACGGTTCGCGGCGGTGCTGGCGAGCGACGAGGACCAGGTCGCCGTCCGGGCGTCCGGCGTGTTCGGCCGCCGGATTCTGGTGGCACCGCGCGCATCTCAGGAGTGGCAGCCGCGCGGCACCGTGGTGATCACCGGTGGCACGGGCGCGCTCGGCAAGCACGTCGCGCGCGACCTCGTGGCGCGCGGCGCGGAGAAGGTCGTGCTGCTGAGCCGCCGCGGCATAGACGCGCCGGGCGCGGCGGAGATCGTCGCGGAGCTGGGCGTCGAGGTCGTGAAGTGTGACGTCGCGAACCGCTCCGAACTGGCCGCGGTGCTCACGGCGGACGTCAAAGCCGTTGTGCACGCGGCAGGTGTGCTGGACGACGGCGTGCTGGACGGGCTGACGCCGGACCGGTTCGCCGACGTGTTCCAGGCGAAGGTCACCTCGGCGTTCCTGCTCGACGAACTGACCCGCGAGCTGGAACTGGACGCGTTCGTCCTGTTCTCGTCGGTCGCGGGCGCGATCGGCAACCCCGGCCAGGCCAACTACGCGGCCGCCAACGTCGTGCTGGACGCGATTGCCGCGCAACGCCGTGAACAAGGCTTTGCCGCGACGTCGATCGCGTGGGGCGCGTGGACCGGCGACGGCATGGCGGGCGAGGAACGCGTCGCACGGACGATCAAGTCGGTCGGCGCGTCCACTTTGGACCCGGAGCTCGCGATCGCGGCGATGCGAGGCGTGGTGGCGGAGACCGCGCCCACCGCCGTGATCGCGGACATCCACCACCCGCAGCTGCTCGGCGCGTTGCTGAGCCTGCGGCCGTCGCCCGTGCTGGCGGAGCTGCCTGGCGCCCGCGTGGTGCTGGACGAGCTGGCGGCCGCGCGCCGCGACAGTGAGTCGGCGGCTTCCGAACTGCGTCGCAGCCTGCGTGAACTGCCTGCCGCGCAACGGTTCGAGCCCGTTCTGGAACTGGTCCGCACGCGGGCAGCGCAGGTGCTCGGCCACTCCGGCAAGGAGGCGGTGGCCAGCGACAAGGCGTTCCGCGACATCGGGTTCGACTCGCTGACCGCGGTGGAACTGCGCAACCAGCTCACCGAGATCACCGGTCTCGCGCTGCCCGCCGGCCTCGTGTTCGACTACCCGTCGCCGCGGGTGCTGGCCGGCCACCTGCTGGCCTCGTTGCTCGGTGAGGGTGTCGAGGCTGACGACGCCTCGATCGTGCGGACCACCGACGACATCGCGATCGTCGGCATGGCCTGTCACTTCCCGAACGGCATCGACTCGCCGGAAGACCTGTGGCGGCTGCTGGTCGCGGGCGAGGACGCGATGTCGGACTTCCCGGCGGATCGTGGCTGGGATCTTGCGGCAATGCAGAGTTCGACGTTGCGCGGCGGGTTCCTGACCGGGGTCGCGGACTTCGACCCGGCGTTCTTCGGCATCTCGCCGCGGGAAGCGCTGGCGATGGACCCGCAGCAGCGGTTGTTGCTGGAGACGTCGTGGGAGGCCGTCGAACGTGCGGGTGTCGACCCGTCATCGTTGCGCGGCTCGCGCACCGGTGTGTTCGTCGGCACGAACGGGCAGGACTACCAGCACGTCGTCATGGCCTCCAACGAAGACCTGGAAGGCCACGCCGGAACCGGTCTGGCCGCTTCGGTGATCTCCGGACGCATCTCCTACGCGCTCGGACTGGAAGGGCCCGCGGTCACGATCGACACGGCGTGCTCCTCGGCCTTGGTGGCGCTGCACCTCGCCGCGCAGGCGTTGCGCGGCGGTGAGTGCACGCTGGCGCTGGCCGGTGGCGTCACGGTGATGGCGACGCCGACGTCGTTCTCCGGCTTCTCGCGGCAGGGCGGGCTCGCGCCGGACGGCCTGTGCAAGGCGTTCTCGGAGTCCGCGGACGGCACCGGCTGGTCCGAGGGCGTCGGCATCCTCGTCGTGGAACGGCTTTCCGACGCCGTCGCCGCCAGACACCCGGTGCTGGCCGTCGTGCGCGGCTCGGCGTTCAACCAGGACGGCGCCTCGAACGGGCTGACCGCGCCGAACGGCCCCTCGCAGCAACGCGTCATCCGGCAAGCGCTTGCGTCCGGCGGCCTGGCACCGTCCGATGTGGACGCGGTGGAGGCACACGGCACCGGTACCGTGCTGGGCGACCCGATCGAGGCGCAAGCGTTGCTGACCGTGTACGGGCAGGACCGCGCCGACCCGCTGTGGCTGGGCTCGGTGAAGTCGAACCTGGGTCACACGCAGGCGGCGGCCGGTGCGGCGGGCGTGATCAAGATGGTGATGGCGTTCCAGCACGGCCTGCTGCCGCGGACCCTGCACGTCACGTCGCCATCGTCGCACATCGACTGGTCGGTTGGCGCGGTCTCACTGCTCACCGAGAACACCCCATGGCCTTCGCTCGACCGGCCCTGGCGCGCGGGCGTCTCGTCTTTCGGCATCTCGGGCACCAACGCCCACGTGATTCTCGAGTCCGCAACCCTGTCTTCGGTCTCCCCCCGGGGAGCCCAGGCGGAATCGATTCGGATTCCGTTGGCGGTGTCGGCTAAGTCGGCGGCCTCGTTGCGGGCGCAGGTCGAGCGGATCGGCGCGGTGCTGGCGGCGGAGGTCGACGTCGCGTACTCGTTGGTGAAGTCGCGGGCGTTGTTCGAGCACCGGGCGGTGTTGTTCGAGGGTGCGGAGATCGCTACCGGTGTGGCCGGGGAGCACACGC
This sequence comes from Lentzea sp. NPDC054927, assembly GCF_053610285.1. NCBI lineage: Bacteria > Bacillati > Actinomycetota > Actinomycetes > Pseudonocardiales > Pseudonocardiaceae > Lentzea > Lentzea sp. NPDC054927. Next base: position 123,915 of record NZ_JBSGXZ010000012.1, on the reverse strand, counting down.
TGGCGGTGCTGTTCTCGGGGCAGGGCTCGCAGCGGCTCGGCATGGGCGAGGAGTTGTACGCGCGGTTCCCGGAGTTCGCGGACGCGTTCGACGACGTGCTCGCGCACCTCGACCCCGAGCTGAAGGGCGTCATCTGGGGCGACGACGAGGAGAAGCTCAACCAGACCGGGTACACGCAGCCGGCGTTGTTCGCGTTCCAGACGGCGCTGTACCGGTTGCTGCAGGCGTTCGGGATCAAGCCCGCCCACCTCGCCGGGCACTCGATCGGTGAGATCGCGGCGGCGCACGTCGCGGGCGTGCTCAGCCTGGAGGGCGCGGCGAAGCTCGTCAGTGCGCGCGCGAGTCTGATGCAGGCGTTGCCGCGGACCGGCGCGATGGTCGCGGTGCAGGCGACCGAAGCGGACGTGAGCAGGCACCTCACGAGCAAGGTGTCGATCGCGGCCGTCAACGGGCCCACGAGCGTGGTCATCGCGGGCGACAAGGCCGAGGTCGAGGCCATCGCGAGCCGGTATGAGAAGACCAAGCGGCTCAAGGTCAGCCACGCGTTCCACTCACCGTTGATGGAGCCTATGCTCGACGACTTCCGCCGTGCGATCGCAGGAATCCAGTTCAGCGCCCCGAAAATCCCGATCAGCGCGGCCGGTGACGTCACCGACCCGGAGTACTGGGTCAGCCACGTCCGTGACGCCGTCCGGTTCACCGACAACGTCGCGAAGATCCCGGCGACCAAGTTCCTCGAGGTCGGACCGGACGGGGTGCTGTCCGCGCTCGTCGACGGCGCGATCCCGACGCTGAGGAAGAACAAGACCGAGCAGGCCGCGCTGGCTGCCGCACTCGGTCAAGTACATGTTGACGGAATCAACGTCGACTGGACGCCGTGGCTCCGGGGTGGACGGCTCATCGCGCTGCCGACCTACCCGTTCGACCACGAGCGGTTCTGGCCCAAGGCCACGGTCGGCGGCCGCGCGGGCGACCCCGCGGCATACGGGTTGCGGTCCGGCGGGCACCCGTTGCTCGGCGCGGCCATCGCCGTGGCGGGCACCGACGAGTTCGTGCTCAGCGGACGGCTCAGCCTCGCGACGTACCCGTGGATCGCGGATCACGTCGTCGGTGGAGCGGTGCTCTTCCCCGGCACAGGTTTCCTCGACTTCGCGATCCGCGCGGGCGACATGGTCGGCTGCGACCGAGTCGACGGGCTCACCATCGTCGTGCCGCTCGTGCTGCCGGAACGGGACGCCGTTGCCGTTCAGGTACGGGTCGGCGCGCCGGACGATCACGGGCGCCGGGCGGTCAGCGTGCACTCGCAGCACCCCGACGCCGACGAGTGGATCCAGCACGCCAGTGGCACCCTCGCCGAAGGGCCGCACCAGGCCGAGTTCGACACGGGGGAGTGGCCGCCGAACAACGCAGAAGTCCTTGACCTGGAAGGCTTCTACGAGACACTCGGGGAAGGCGGCCTGGCCTACGGGCCGATCTTCCAAGGGCTGCGGCAGGCTTGGCGGCACGGCGACGAGGTGCTCGTCGAGGTCGCGCTGCCGGAGAGCGTCGACGACGCCGCGACGTTCGGTGTGCACCCTGCTCTGCTCGACTCGGCGTTGCACGCCATCACGTTCGTCGAGGGTGCCGGCCAGGGGCTGCCGTTCGAGTGGAACGGTGTGTCGCTGCACGCCATCGGCCCGTCGCGGCTGCGGGTCCGTCTCAAGCACACCGGCGGTGACGCCGTCGAGGTCACCGCGGTCGACGTCGAGGGCGCGCCTGTGCTGTCGGTGAAGTCGCTGGTGGTCAGGACGCCGTCCACGAAGGCACCCAGCAATCCCGTGCAGGACTCGCTGTTCCGCGTCGACTGGGTTCCCGTGCAGGTCGGCGAGGCCAGCGAGATCGACGCCAGGGTCGTCGAGATCAACGGTGGCGGGGACGCGGCGGCCGTTCACGAGACGACCAAACGCGTGCTGGAGATCCTGCAGAACGCCGAAGAACGCGTCGTGTTCGTGACGCGTGGTGCCGCGGCGATCGGCGACGAACCGATCACCGACCTCGGCGCGGCGGCCGCGTGGGGTCTCGTGCGGTCCGCGCAGGCCGAGAACCCCGGCAAGTTCCTGCTCGTCGATCTGGACGAGCGCGGCGAACTCACCCCCGGCATGCTGGTGACCGAGGAACAGCAGCTGATCGTCCGCGGCGGCACCGTCCACGCCGGACGGCTGGCGCGCCTGCAGACCGGGCCGGCGCTGGTGCCGCCGACCGGTTCGCCGTGGCGCCTCGACACCACCGCGAAGGGCAGTCTGGACAACCTCGTCCTGGCGCCGTGGACACCGGAGCCGTTGCAGGGCAAGCAGGTTCGCGTTGCGGTTCGGGCGGCTGGCCTGAACTTCCGTGACGTGTTGAACGCGCTCGGCATGTATCCGGGTGAGGCGGGCTCGTTCGGCGCGGAGGCCGCCGGTGTGGTCGCCGAGGTCGGACCGGAGGTCGAAGGCCTGAAGATCGGCGACCCGGTGTTCGGCCTGCTGTTCGGCGGCATGGGACCGGTCGGCATCATCGAAGAGCCTTACCTGACCAGGCTTCCGGACGGCTGGACGTTCGAGCAGGGCGCGTCGGTGCCGCTGGTGTTCCTCACCGCCTACTACGCGTTGATCGAGCTCGGGAACGTGCGGCCGGGGGACAAGGTCCTCGTGCACGCCGGCGCCGGTGGTGTTGGCATGGCGGCGATCCAGGTCGCCCAGCACCTCGGCGCGGAGGTCTTCGCTACCGCGAGCGAGGGCAAGTGGGACGTGTTGCGCGGGCTCGGCCTCGACGACGCGCACATCGGCAACTCCCGCGACACGTCGTTCGAGCAGACGTTCCCGCGGGTCGACGTCGTGCTGAACGCGCTGACCGGCGAGTTCATCGACGCCTCGCTGCGGCTGCTCGGCGAGGGCGGACGGTTCCTCGAGATGGGCAAGACCGATCTGCGGGAGGACGTGCCGGGCATCTTCTACCGGCCGTTCGACCTCGGTGAGGCGCATCCCGACCACGTCCAGCGCATGCTCGTCGCGCTCGTGGAGCTGTTCGGGCGTGGCGTGTTGAAGCCGTTGCCGATCGCGGCGTGGGATGTGCGGCGCGCGCGGGACGCGTTCCGGTTCATGAGCCGTGCCAAGCACATCGGCAAGATCGTGATCACCGTGCCGGCGGGCTGGGATCCGTCGGGCACTGTCGTGATCACCGGCGGCACGGGCGGTCTGGGCGCGGAGCTGGCGCGGCACCTCGTCGCGCAGGGCGTGCGCAAGCTGTTGCTGCTGAGCCGTCGTGGCCTCGACTCGCCGGGTGCGGCGGAGCTGTCGGAGCTGGACGCGGACGTGACGATCGCGGCCTGCGATGTGGCTGACCGGGAAGCGTTGGCTGCCGTCCTCAATGGACACAACGTGACCGCTGTCGTGCACACGGCCGGTGTGCTGGACGACGGTGTGATCGCCTCGATGACGTCGGAGCGGCTGGAGAAGGTGCTTCGGCCCAAGGTGGACGCGGCCTGGAACCTGCACTCGCTGGTCCCGGACGCGCACTTCGTCCTGTACTCGTCGGTGTCCGGTGTGCTGGGAACGGCCGGCCAGGGCAACTATGCGGCCGGTAACGCGTTCCTCGACGCTTTGGCGCAGCACCGGCGTGCTTCGGGGCTCCCCGCGGTGTCGTTGGCCTGGGGCGCTTGGACGTCCGAGGTCGGCATGACCAGGACGATGGACGCGGCCGCGCTGGAGCGGCTGGAGAAGTCGTCCATGCCGCCGATCTCGCTGGAGCACGGCCTGGCGCTGTTCGACACGGCGATCGGGGTGGACGAGCCGCTGGTCGTGCCGGCGCGGATCATCACCGGGGCCAGCACGACGATGGTGCCACCGCTGCTGCGCAACCTGTTGCGGGGCGGGCGACGAACTGCTGCGCGCGCTCAGGGAACCGTTGCGTTGCAGGGCTTGCAGGACGTTCGACCGGCTGAGCGGATCAGGACCCTGGTGGACCTGGTCCGGGGCGAGGCGGCGGCGGTGCTCGGGCACGCGTCGGCCGACGCGATCGACGGCGATCGTGAGTTCCGGCAGCTCGGGTTCGACTCGCTGACGTCGGTGGAGCTGCGCAACCGGCTCGGCACGTCGACCGGGCTGACGTTGCCCGCGACGCTGGTGTTCGACTACCCGACGCCGCAAGCGCTGGCGGAGCACCTGATCGCCGAGCTCTTCGGTGGTTCCGCCGAGGTCGAGGACTCGGTGCGAGTGTCCGACGAGGCGATCGCGATCGTCGGTATCGCCTGCAGGTTCCCCGGTGGTGTCTCGTCGCCGGAGGAGCTGTGGGAGCTGGTGCTCGGCGGGCGGGACGCGATCACCGGCTTCCCGGCGGATCGTGGCTGGGACGAGAACCTGGTCGGCGACGGCGCCGGGCAGTCCGTGACCGGGCAGGGCGGGTTCATCGACGGGATCGCGTCGTTCGACCCGGCGTTCTTCGGGATCTCGCCGCGTGAGGCCGTGTCGATGGATCCACACCAGCGGCTCGTGCTGGAGGCGTCGTGGGAGGCGCTGGAACGCACGGGCATCGACCCCCTTGCGCTGCGCGGATCGCGGACCGGCGTCTACGTCGGTGCTTCTGGGCAGGACTACGCGCACCTGATGCTCGCGTCGGAGCAGGCGCTGGAGGGGTACTCGGGCACGGGCACCTCGCCGAGTGTGATCGCCGGCCGGGTGTCGTACGCACTGGGGCTGGAAGGCCCGTCGATGACGATCGACACGGCGTGCTCGTCGGCTCTGGTCGCATTGCACTTGGCGGCGCAGGCTTTGCGCAATGGCGAGTGCTCTTTGGCGCTGGCCGGCGGTGTGCAGGTGATGTCGGCGCCGGGTGCGTTCATGGAGTTCTCGCTGCAGGACGGCCTCGCGCGTGACGGCCGTTGCAAGCCGTTCTCCGACACCGCTGATGGCACCGCATGGTCTGAGGGCATCGGTGTGCTCGTGGTCGAGCGACTGTCCGATGCTGTCGCGGCTGGGCACGACGTCCTCGCTGTCGTGCGTGGCTCCGCGGTCAACCAGGACGGTGCGTCCAACGGCCTGACCGCGCCCAACGGCCCCTCGCAGCAGCGGGTGATCCGTCAAGCGCTGGCGTCGGCGGGCCTCAAGTTCGCGGACGTCGATGCCGTGGAGGCGCACGGGACGGGCACGACGCTCGGCGATCCGATCGAGGCACAGGCGCTGCTGGCGACCTACGGCCAGGACCGCACCTCGCCGCTGCTGCTCGGCTCGATCAAGTCGAACATCGGCCACACGCAGGCCGCCGCCGGTGCCGCCGGTGTGATCAAGATGGTGATGGCGCTACGACACGGCCTGCTGCCACGCACGATCAACGTCACCGCGCCGTCGACACACGTCGACTGGACCGCGGGCGCGGTGTCGCTGTTGCAGGAGAACACGCCGTGGCCCGCCACCGACCGTGTGCCCCGTGCAGGCGTCTCGTCGTTCGGCATCTCCGGCACGAACGCGCACGTGATCTTGGAGGCGGCGCCGGGGATCCCCCCAATTTCCAGCGTACCGGTCGAAAATGCTGGTCAGGGGGTCGCGACGGAATCTGTGGACAACTCGGCGCCTGTGGACAACTCGGCAGATGTCGATCTCTCCGGCGCCGAGCGACCGGCGTCCCGTGCGACGATTGGAGTGGGGACTTCGCGTTCCCCCAAGGGGGCCCCGCTCGTTTTTTCGGCGAAGTCCCCCGCTTCGCTGCGCGCTCAGATCGAGCGGACGGCGGCGGTCGGCGCCGACGCGTTCGACGTCGGGTTCTCGCTGTTGAAGCGGTCGCGGTTCGAGCACCGTGCGGTGCTGTTGGACGGTGTGGAGATCGCGCAGGGGCAGGCCGGGCGGCGGAAGCTGGCGGTGTTGTTCTCCGGGCAGGGCTCGCAGCGGGTCGGCATGGGGCGGGAGCTGTACGAGCGGTTCCCGGTGTTCCGGCTGGCGCTCGACGCCGTGCTGGAGCACGTTGACGTCCGCGAGGTCATGTGGGACGACGATGCCGAGGCCCTGAACCAGACGGGGAACACGCAGCGCGCGTTGTTCGCCATCGAGGTGGCGCTGTTCCGGCTGGCGGAGGGGTTCGGGATCGAACCGGACTTCGTCGGCGGGCACTCGGTCGGTGAGGTCGCGGCCGCGCACGTTGCCGGGGTGCTGAGCCTCGAGGACGCCGCGAAGCTCGTCAATGCCAGGGCCGCGCTGATGCAGGCGCTGCCCGGCGGGGGAGCCATGATCGCGGTCGAAGCCGCCGAGGACGAGGTGGAGACGACGGACACCGTGTCCATCGCGGCCATCAACGGGCCGAACAGCCTGGTGCTCGCGGGCGAGGAGGAAGCGGTTCGACAGATCGCCGACGGGTTTGCCGCGCAGGGGCGCAAGACTAAGCGTTTGCCGGTCAGCCATGCGTTTCACTCGCCGTTGATGGAGCCGATGCTGGAGGACTTCCGCGCGGTCGTGACGGCGCTGGACCTTGCCGCGCCCCGCATCCCCGTCGTGTCCAACCTGACCGGGCGGATCGCGGGCGCCGAACTCGCCGAGCCCGAGTACTGGGTCCGGCACGTCCGGGAAGCCGTGCGGTTCGCCGACGGCGTCACCAGTCTGGAAGCCGCGGGGGTCAACGCGTTCCTGGAGATCGGGCCGGACGGGGTGCTGTCCGCGCTCGTCGACGGGGCGATCCCCGCGCTGCGCAAGGATCGTGACGAGACCACCGCCTGGCTCACCGCGCTCGCCCGGCTCCACGTCGCCGGCACCAACGTCGACTGGGCACCGGCGTTCGACGGCATCGGTGCGAAGCGCGTCGACATCCCGACCTACGCGTTCGACCACGACCACTACTGGCCGACGCCGATGGCCCAGGCCGCGGATGCGTCCGGGCTCGGCCTCGGGCCCGCTGACCACCCGCTGCTCGGCGCCGCGATGACCGTCGCCCAGCAGGACGCCGTCGTGTTCACCAACCGGCTCGCGGTGGCGTTCCCCGAGACTGCCTTCGCGGAGATCGCGTTCCGGGCCGCCGATCAGGTCGGCTACGGCACGGTCGAAGAACTGACGATCACCGGGCCGCTGACCCCTGGCGTGCTGCAGGTGTGGATCGGCGCGCCGGACAACGGAAAGCGCGGCCTCACCGTCTACACGCGACCGAACGACGAGCAGCCGTTCATCCCGATCGCCACCGGAACACTCGCGGAAGGCGAGTACCGGGGCGGCTTCACGGTCAGCGAGTGGCCGCCGAAGGGCGCGACGGCGATCGGTGAGCAGATCTGGCAGGCGGGCGCCGCGGTCTACGCGGAGGTCACGCTGCCGGAAGGCACCACCGACGCCCAGTTCTACGGCGTCCACCCGGCGCTGCTCGACTGCGCGACCAGGATCACCGAGGAAACCCAGGTGCCGCTGGAGTGGCACGACGTCAGCCTGCACGCGGTCGGCGCCGACACGCTGCGGATCAAACTGAGCAACGGCGAGTTCGCCGCGGTCGACACCAACGGCTCACCGGTCGTGTCAGCGCGGAACATCGTGTTCGGCGCACCGCTTGCCGCACAACAGCACCAGGACTCGCTGTTCCGCCTGGAATGGGTGCCCGCACCCGAAACTCAGCCCGCCGCCGACGTCCGCGAGGTCCGGTTCGCCGGCGACAGCGTGGAGCAGGCACACCAACTCGCTGCTGAGGCACTCGAGCTGGTGCAGCAGTCCGAAGACCGCCTGGCCTTCGTGACGAGCGGCCTGGCGAGCGCGACCGTCGAAGGCCTGGTCCGCACCGCGCAGTCGGAGAGCCCGGGACGCTTCCTGCTCGTCGACACCGACGGCAGCACCCCGTTGCCCACCGGCCTACTCGACGCGGGGGAGACGCAGGTCCGCGTCCGCGAGGGCAAGACCTATGTCGCACGCCTTGCCCGTGTCAGCGACACAACTGAGATCAGCGACTGGGACCCAAAAGGCACTGTCCTGATCACCGGCGGCACCGGTGGTCTGGGCGCGGAACTGGCCCGGCATCTCGTGGCCGAGCGCAACGTCAAGCGCCTGCTGCTGGTCTCCCGGCGCGGCGGCGACGCACCGGATGCCGTTGCGCTGCAGGCGGAACTGACCGCGCACGGGGCGGACGTCACGATCGCCGCCTGTGACACCGCCGACCTCAAGGCGGTGAAGAAGGTGGTCAAGGGCGTCAAGCTGACCGCCGTCATCCACACGGCTGGTTTGCTCGACGACGGCATCATCAGCTCGCTGACGCCGGAACGGCTCACGACGGTGCTCAAACCAAAGGTCGACGGCGCCTGGAACCTCCACGAAGCCACCAAGAAGCAGAAGCTCAAAGCGTTCGTGCTCTATTCGTCGGTGTCGGCCGTGCTCGGCAGCGCCGGTCAGGGCAACTACGCCGCGGCCAACGCGTTCCTCGACGCACTCGCCACCCATCGACGTGAGCAGGGCCTGCCGGCGACCTCGCTGGCCTGGGGTCCGTGGGCGCAAACCGTTGGTATGACGGCACATCTGCAGGACGGCGCGATGGACCGCATCGGCCGCACCGGCATGCCACCACTGTCCGTGAGGCAGGGCATGGCGCTGTTCGACGACGCGACCTCACGGGAGGACGCGGTGCTCGTCCCGGCCCGCATCGCCACCGGACGCGCCAACGGCCCGGTCGCGGCGATCCTGCGCGGCCTCGTCCGGGGCGGGAAGCGCGCGGCCGGCACCGGCGAGTCCATTGTGGACTTCACGCAGACGTTGAACGCGGTGCCAGCGGAGGAACGCGCCAAATACCTGGTCGATCTGGTGCGCGGTCACGCGGCCGGCGTCCTCGGGCACTCGTCGCCCGCGGCGATCGACAACGACAAGCAGTTCCGCGACCTCGGCTTCGACTCGCTGACCGCGGTGGAACTGCGCAACAGCCTTGCCTCCGCAACGGGCCTGAAGCTGCCCGCAGGCCTTGTCTTCGACTACCCGACGCCCGACGAGCTGGCGGCGTACCTCGCGGGCGAACTGCTCGGCGATGGCGCGGGACCATCGATCTCCGGCGAACTCGACCGGCTGGAGGCCACGCTGGCCGCCTGTTCGGCCGACGACCTGACCCGCGACGGCGTCGCGGCCCGCCTGCGCAACCTGCTCGCCCAGTACGGCAGCGGCACCAAGGCGGAAGAGGCCGTGAGCGACCGCATCAACACCGCGACCGTGGACGACGTGTTCGCCTTCATCGACAACGAACTCGGCCGCCGCACCGAGCGCTGACCCCACCACCAGACGGAAGGTTTCCGGCGATGCCGAACGAAGAGAAGCTCGTTGAGTACCTGAAGTGGGTCACCGCCGATCTCGCCCAGACCCGCCAGCGGCTGGAGGAGGCCGAGGCCGGCAAACACGAGCCGGTCGCGATCGTCGGCATCGCCTGCCGGTTCCCCGGTGACGTCCGTTCCTCGGAAGACCTCTGGGAACTCGTGTCGTCCGGAAAGGATGCCATCACCGGGTTCCCGACCGACCGCGGCTGGGACCTGGGCACGCTGGCCGGTGGCACCAGCGCGACGTTGCAGGGCGGATTCCTCTACGACGCGGCCGACTTCGACCCCGGCTTCTTCGGCATCTCGCCGCGCGAGGCCCTGGCGATGGACCCGCAGCAGCGACTCCTGCTGCAGACGACGTGGGAAGCCGTCGAACGCGCGGGCATCGACCCGACGTCGTTGCGCGGCTCCCGCACCGGTGTGTTCGTCGGCACCAACGGCCAGGACTACGGCCACGTCCTGATCGCCTCCCAGGAGGACGTCGAAGGCCACGCCGGCATGGGCACCGCCGCGAGTGTCATCTCCGGCCGCATCTCCTACACGTTCGGCTTCGAAGGCCCGGCCGTCACGGTTGACACCGCGTGCTCTTCTTCCTTGGTCGCACTGCACCTGGCCTCCCAGGCCCTGCGCAACGGCGAATGCTCCCTCGCGCTGGCCGGCGGCGTCACCGTGATGGCGACGTCGTCGAACTTCGCCGGGTTCACCCGGCAGGGCGGCCTCGCGACTTCGGGACGCTGCAAGGCCTTCTCCGACGACGCGGACGGCACCGGCTGGTCAGAAGGCATCGGCGTGCTGCTCGTCGAGAAGCTCTCCGACGCGCACCGCAACGGCCACCCGGTGCTCGCCGTCGTCGCGGGCAGCGCGATCAACCAGGACGGCGCCTCCAACGGCCTCTCCGCCCCGAACGGCCCCGCCCAGCGCGAGGTGATCAAGGCGGCGCTGGCCTCCGCGGGCATGTCCGCGTCCGATGTGGACGCTGTCGAAGCGCACGGAACCGGCACCGTGCTGGGCGATCCGATCGAGGCAGAGGCCCTGCTCGCCACCTACGGCCAGGAGCGCGCCACACCGCTGCGGCTCGGCGCGATCAAGTCCAACATCGGCCACACCCAGGCCGCGGCAGGCGTCGCGGGCGTCATCAAGATCGTCGAGTCGCTGCGCCACGACACCCTCCCGCCGACCCTGCACGTCACCGAGCCGTCGTCGCACGTCGACTGGTCGGCGGGCAACGTCTCGCTGCTCACCGAGACAACTCCCTGGCCGCGCAACGGAAAGCCGCGCCGGGCGGGCATCTCCTCGTTCGGCGTGAGCGGCACGAACGCCCACGTGATCATCCAAGAGGCGCCAGAACTGTCAGACCCCTCTGAGATGATTGGGATGGGGGGCGGTTCCCCCCAGGGGGCCAGTCAACCCGGATCGATTCAGGCGAGCGGACCGGCGGCGGAGGCCGGTCTCGCGGGCAAGCACCCGTTCGTGGTGTCGGCCAAGTCGGTGAACGCCCTGAAGGCGCGCATCGAGCAGGTCAAGGCGATCGAGGGCGACGCGCGGGACATCGCGTACTCGTTGCTCACCACGCGCCCGACGGCGTTCGAGCACCGCGCGGTAGTTATGGACGGCGAGGTCATCGCCACCGGAACCGTGGCGCGCAAGCCGGTCGCCGCGCTGTTCTCGGGGCAGGGCGCTCAGCGCGTCGGCATGGGCAAGGAGCTGTACGAGGCGTTCCCGGCCTTCCGGGAGGCCCTCGACGCGGCCCTCGAACATCTGCCCGGCGACCTCAAGCAGGTCATGTGGGAGGACGAGGAGAAGCTCGACCAGACCGGCTACACCCAGCCCGCGCTGTTCGCGTTCGAGGTCGCGCTGTACCGGCTGCTGGAGAGCTACGGCTTCAAGGCCGACACCGTCGCGGGCCACTCCATCGGCGAGATCGCCGCCGCCCACATCGCCGGTGTGCTCAGCCTCGAAGACGCCGCGAAGCTCGTCCGGGAACGCGCGAGCCTCATGCAGCAGCTGCCCGCGGGTGGCGTGATGATCGCGATCCAGGCGACGGAGGAGGAGGTCACGCCTCATCTCACCGCCGGCGTCTCGCTGGCCGCCATCAACGCCGAGGATTCCGTCGTCATCGCGGGCGTTGAACAAGAGGCACGGAATATCGTTGAACAGTTCAACGATCGCAAGACCAAGCAACTGGCGGTCAGCCACGCGTTCCACTCGCCACTGATGGACCCCATGCTGGACGACTTCCGCAGCGCCATCGCGGGTATAACGTTCAACAATCCGACAATCCCGCTGATAGCCCGTGGAATTGTCAACCAATCCGACTACTGGGTCGGCCACGTCCGCGACACCGTCAGGTTCACCGACAACGTCAACGAGATCGGCGACGCCACGTTCGTCGAGATCGGCCCCAGCGCCGTCCTGGCCGCGCTGGTCGACCGCGCCATCCCGACGATGCGCAAGGACAAGGACGAGGTCACGGCGTTCATCACCGCACTGGCCAAGCTCTACACCGCCGGCACCAAGATCAGCTGGCCGAAAACCGGCACCAGGACGGCACTGCCCACCTACCCGTTCGACACCGAGCGCTTCTGGCCGCAGAGCACCATGGCGCCGGGCACCCAGCCGAACGCCAGCCGACCCGCCCTCTACGAACTGAACTGGGTCAGGTCCACTGTGGACGCTCATGCCATCACGGGTGCGCGGTGGGCCATCATCGGCGGCGACGAGTTCGACCTCGCCCACGTCCTGTACGCGGCGGGCCAGTCCGTCAGCGGCTACGGCGAAACCCTCACCGAAGCTGCCCAGCACACCACGCCGGACGTGTTCGTCGTGGCCGTCACCGGTGAGAACACCCCCGAGAGCGTCCACGCCAACACCCAGCGCGCGCTGAGCCTCCTGCAGGAAGCGCTGAAGTTCGAGAACTCCCGCGTGGTGTTCGTCAGCCGCGGCGCCGCGACCGGCGAGGATCTGGCCGCAGCGGCCGTCTGGGGCCTCGTCCGCGCCGCCCAGGCCGAGAACCCCGGCCGGTTCCTGCTCGTCGACAGCGACGGCCTCGACGTTTCCGGCGCCCTGCTCACCGAGCTGGTCAACGGCGACGAACCCCAGGTCGTCGTCCGCGAGGGCAAGGTCAGGGTCGCCCGCCTCGAGGAACTCCCGGAGAACCCCGAGGCCAAGCACGAGTGGGACGAGAACGACACCGTCCTGATCACCGGCGGCACCGGCGGCCTCGGTGCCGAACTCGCGAAACACCTCGTCACCCGGCACGGCGTGAAGCACCTGCTGCTGGCCAGCCGCCGCGGCGAGGAGGCACCTGGCGCGCAGAACCTCAAGCAGGAGCTGGAGAACAAGGGCGCCACCATCACCATCGCGGCCGCGGACGTCTCGAACCCCAACGACGTCCAGACCCTGTTCGCCGCCACGGAACGCCCGCTCACCACCGTGATCCACACAGCGGGCGTGCTGGACGACGCCCTCGTCGACGCCCTCACCCCGGACCGCCTCACCGCCGTCCTCACCCCGAAGGTCGACGCCGCGCACCTGCTCGCCCAGCACGACCTGAAGCTGCTCGTCCTCTACAGCTCGGTCGCAGGCGTCATGGGCGCCGCCGGCCAGGGCAACTACGCCGCCGCCAACTCCTATCTCGACGCCCTCGCCACCAGCCGCGCCAACACCATCAGCCTCGCCTGGGGCCCGTGGGCGCAGGACGGTGGCATGACCGCGGGTCTCAGCGACGCCGCCATGGACCGCATCACGCGGTCCGGCATGCCGCCACTGGCCGCCGAACAGGGACTCGCACTGTTCGACGCGGCCCTCGCCGAACGCAAGCCCGTCGTCGTCCCGATGCACGTCAACCGCAACCAGCAGCGCGTCGCACCGTTGCTGCGCGACGTCGTCGACGAGCAGATCGTCCCGCAACAGAGCCAGATGGCCGCCGTCACGGTGCTCGACCGGCTGCGCAACCTCGACTCCGACGAACGCGCCACCCAGGTTCGCGAACTCGTCCTCGGCACCTGTGCCGCACTGCTCGGCCACAACGACGTGTCCAAAGTGGATCCGGACAGGAACTTCCTCGAACTGGGCTTCGACTCGCTGATCGCCGTCGAGCTGCGCAACCAGATCAACGACATGCTCAACCTGAAACTCCCCGGCAGCGCGGTGTTCGACAGCGGCACCCCGGCGGCGTTCGCGCAGAAGGTCGACGGCGAACTCGGCACCATCGCCGGGCCGACGACGAGTGGCGGCATGACCGTCAGCGCGACCGACACGGTCTTCGGCCTGTTCATGGAGTCCGTGACCAGCGGCAAGGTCGTCGAAGGTCTCCGGATGCTCAAGGCCGTCGCCAACCTGCGCCCGATGTTCGACAGCCCGGCCGAACTCGAGGACCTGCCCAGCCCGGTGACGCTCGCGGACGGCCCGCAGCTGCCGAAACTCGTGTGCGTCAGCGCCCCCGGTGCCACGGCGGGCGTGCACATGTACGCGCGGCTCGCGGCCCACCTGCGCGGCAAGCGGCACGTGAGTGCCCTGCCGCTCATCGGATTCGGCGAAGGTGAGGCACTCCCGCGCACCACCGAGGCCGCCGCCAGGTTCGTCGCCGAGAGCATCCTCAACGGCACCGACGGCGACCCGTTCGTCCTCGTCGGACACTCCTCCGGCGGCACGCTCGCCTACTTCGCGGCCGCCGTGCTGGAGGAGACGTGGGGGATCACGCCGGAAGCGGTGATCATGCTCGACACGCTGAGCATGAACTACAACTCCAGCGAGGGCATGGACTTCGACGCCGTCACGACGAACTACTTCAACACCATGGACTCGCCCGCGGTGAACATGAACAGCACCCGCCTGTCCGCCATGGCGCACTGGTTCCCGCTCATCATCGACACCGGCCTCCACACGACGGTTCCGAAGCTGCTGATCCGTTGTGCCAACGAAGTCAAGGGCACCGACCTCGTCACCACCGACCAGGACGTCGACGTGCCCACCGACGAGATCCGCGTCGTCGCCACCGACCACATGGCGATGGTCAAGGAGGACGCCGGCGTCGTCGCCGCCGTGATGGAGGACTGGCTCGTCACCCGCATCGAGAAACTGGAAGGCGTCCGATGACCACATCGCAGGAACTGCCCCTGATCGGGGTCGAACTGCCGTCGATCCTGACGTTCAGCGAACTCCGCCTGCGGCTGCAGGAGCAGGCGCCGGTGTGCCGCATCCGGACGCCCGCGGGCGACGAGGGCTGGCTCGTCACCCGGCATGCCGAGGTGAAGGCGCTGCTGCAGAACAACAAGCTCGGCCGCAGCCACAAGGACCCGGCGACCGCGCCGCGGTTCATGCGCAACCCCATGCTCGACATGCTCGTCACCAGCGACGACATCGAGGTCGAGAAGGAGCGCCACGAGAGGAAGCGCGTCCTCTACACCAAGAGTTTCGCGGCACGGCGGGTCATCGAGCGGAAGGTTCGCGTCGAGAACATCGCGGACGCCAAACTCGACGCCATCATCGCCGCCGGTCAGCCCGTCGACCTGCACGACGCCTACTCGATGGACTACTCGCAGCAGGCGTTGTGCGACATGGTCGGCATTCCGGAGGAGGACCGGGCCAAGCTGCTGGAGATGATGGACACCGTCGGCGCGTCCGACCAGCAGAGCGCGGAAGCAGGCATGGAACCGCTGTTCTCCTTCGCCGCGGACATCGGCGAGCGGCGCCGTTCAGAACTCGGCGACGACGTCATCTCCCGCTTCATCGAGACCGGCCTGACGAACGAGGAGATCGGCCTGCACGTCGTCACGCTGCTGTTCACCGGCCTCGCGGGCCTCGCCAGCCACCTCGACTTCGGCGTGCTGCTGTTCCTGCGCAACCCCGAGCAGCGCGAGAAGGCCATGTCCGACCCGACGATCATGGCCCAGGCCGTCGACGAGGTCATGCGCGCCACGATCAGCTCGCCCGTCCTGCCCCGCTACGCGAGCGAGGACATCGAGGTCGGCGGCGTCACGATCAAGGAGGGCGACCTGGTGATGCTGGACTTCAGCCTCGCGAACTTCGACCCGCGCGCGTTCGACGACCCGCACAGGTTCGACGTCACCCGCGCGCCCAACCACCACTTCACGTTCGGTCACGGCATGCGGCACTGCACCGGCGCCCCGCTGGTGCGGATCATCCTCGCCGTCGCGTTCACGAAGCTGTTCGAACGCCTGCCTGGGCTCGAGCTCGCCGTGCCGGAGTCGGAGCTCGAATCGCACCCCGGCGGCCGGCTGGCCGGTGGGCTGGAGAAGTTTCCCCTCACCTGGTGAGGACGGTCACTCCTGCTCTTCGAGGCGCGCCTTCTCCGCGAGGCGCGCTTCCTCGGCCTTGAAGTCGACGTAGACCTGCCGCTCGCGGACCAGCCAGTCCGGGTTCTCTTCCTTGATCGCGTTGATCTGCTCGGTGGTCAGCGCCTCGGTGATACCGGCGCGGACCAGCGCCGACGTCGAGATGCCGAGCTTCTGCGCGATGAGCTGCTTGGGGTGCGGGCCGTTGCGGCGCAGGTCCGCCAGCCACTGCGGCGGGTTGGCCTGCAGTTCGTTGAGCTCGTCGCGCGAGACGACACCCGCCTGGAACTCCTCGGGCGTCGCCTCGAGGTACACGCCGAGCTTCTTGGCGGCGGTGGCGGGCTTCATCGTTTGCTGCGACTTCATGCGCAAAGAGTAACCGCTCTGTCCGGCCAGAACCGAAGACAGGCTAGCCTCAGCACGTGACCGGCTCTTTCACGCTCGCGTACGTCCCAGGTGTGACTCCCGGCAAGTGGGCTCGGGTCTGGGAGGAGCGCCTGCCGGAGACCGAGCTGACCCTCCTGCAGGTGACCGCCGCGGAAGCCGGCGGGAAGGTGCGCGCGGGTGAGGCGGACGCCGCGCTCCTCAGGTTGCCGGGTGACCGCGAGGACCTGCACGCGATCCCGCTCTACACCGAGACCACCGTGGTCGTGTTCCCGAAGGACCACGAGTTCGCCGCGGCCGACGAACTGTCCCTTGAGGACCTCGAACAGCAAGTCCTGTGGCAGCCGCTCGACGACACGCTGGAGTGGGACACGGTCCCCGGTCAGCCGCCCGTCGAACGGCCGGAGACCACCGCGGACGCCATCCAGGTCGTGGCCGCCGGCGTCGGCGTGCTGGTAGTGCCGCAGTCGCTGGCCAGGCTGCACCACCGCAAGGACCTCAAGCACGTGCCGCTGAGCGACGCGCCGCAGTCACGGGTCGCGCTGTCGTTCCCGATCCGCGACGAGAACCCCGAGCTGATCGAGCACCTGATCGGCATCGTCCGCGGCCGCACGGTCAACAGCACTCGCGGGCCTGCGGCGGAGCCCGAGTCGGCCAAGAAGAAGGCCCAGCAGAAGCCGCCGCAGAAGGCACAGCAGCAGCGGCAGGGTCCCGCGAAGGCCCGGCAGCAGAAGCCGCAGGCCAAGCGCGCGAAACCCCGCCGCGGCCGTTAGTCGTGCACGGTGATCGCTTGGGCCGGGCAGATGCCCCGAGCCGTGCGCGCGCTCGCCTCCGCCTCACCCGACGGGCTGTCGTCGAGCACCGTGACGAACCCGTCATCGTCCTGGTCGAACACGTCCGGCGCGGCCAGCACGCACTGCGCCGAGCCGATGCACTTGCCGGTGTCCACACTGATCCGAGCCATGACGTTCCTTCCTCACCAACGCACAGGTAGCGTGTGGAGTCCGAAGAGGACTCCGTCGTACTTGAACTGCAGCTCCTCCAACGGCACCGCGACCTCCAGGGTCGGGATCCGCTTGAACAGGCCGCGGTAGGCGACGTCCATCTCCAGCCGCACCAGGTTCTGCCCGAGGCACTGGTGCACGCCGTACCCGAACGCCACGTGCCCGGTGGCCGAACGCGACGGGTCGAACTCGTCCGGCCGTTCGAACATCTCCGGGTCGTGGTTCGCGCCGGCCACGAGCGGCACGATTCCCTCGCCCGCCCGGACCAGCTGCCCGCCGATCTCCACGTCCTCGATCGCGACGCGCAACGCCACCAGGTCGGCGACCGAGTGGTAGCGCAGGATCTCCTCGATCATGCGGTCGTCGTCGATCCACTGCTTCTGCTGGAGCAACGTGACGACACCGAGCGAGATGTTGTTCGCCGTCGTCTCGTGTCCCGCGATCAGCAGCAGCATCGAGACGCCGGACAGCTCCTGGGGCGTCAGCAGGCCACCCTGCAGAAGCTTGCTGATCAGATCGTCGCCGGGGCGTTTGGACTTGATCGTGATCAGCCGGTTGATGTAGCGCAGCAGGTGTTCCGACGCCTTGTCCCGTTCCTCGTCGGACGACGTCAGGGTGACGAGGACCTTCGTCTTCTCCTCGAAGAAGTCACGGTCCACTTTGGGCACACCGAGCATGGACGAGATCACCAGCGACGGCACCGTGAGCGAGAAGTCCTCGACGAGCTCGGCGCTGTCGCCCTTGGCGAGCATCTGGTCGATCGCGCGGTCGACGATCTCCTCGACCGCCGGCCGCAGCGACCTGATGCGGCGCACGGTGAACTCGGGGATCAGCGCCTTGCGGAACCGGTTGTGGTCCGGCGGGTCCAGCGACACGAACCAGCCCGGCACGTCGTCCGCGGACGGCGCGCCCACGGTGCGCGACGGACGCGGAAACCCTTCGTGTGTGGGGTTGGAGCTGATGCGCGGGTCGGTGAGCACCGCGCGCACCTCCTCGTGCCGGGTGACCAGCCACACCGTCTCACCGGACGGCAGAGCGGCCTTCGTCAGACCGGGTTTGGCCCGGAAGTCCTCGTACTCGGGCGGCGGGAACGGTGCGCCTGGCCGGCGCATCATGAACGGGACTAGGTCGGCGTCAGTGCTCGTCATGTGTCATACCTCGTAGAACTGGCGGACTTGCCCCACGATGTAGTCCTGGTCGTCTTCGGTCAGCTCGGCATGGGTGGGGAGGTACAACCCGTCCTCGGCGAACCTGTTCGCGTTCAGCGACGGCCACACCGGGTCGAGATAGCCGGGCTGCCTGCTCATCGGTTTGAAGAAGAGCCGGGTCTCGATCCCCTTCTCCGCGAGGAATCTCATGAGCTCCTCACGGCGTTCCGCACGCAGGTCGTACATCCACAACACGTCACGCGGCGGCATGAGGGTGATTCCTCCGATGCCCCGGAGGCCCTCGTCGTACCGCTTCTCGATCTGTGCGCGCGTTGCGATGATCTCGTCGAGGCGTTCGGTCTGCGCGAGCGCGACCGCGGCCTGCAGGTTGGTCATCCGGAAGTTGTAGGCGAGCTTCTTGTGCAGGAAGCTGTGGTCGCGGGTGAACGCCATCCCGCGCAGGTGCGCCATCTGCCGCGCCAGATGCGGGTCGTTGGTGACGCAGATGCCGCCCTCACCGGACGTGATGATCTTGTTGGCGAACAGTGAGAACGCCGCGATGTCCCCGGTCGGCTTGACGCCGTGCGCCTCGGCCGAGTCCTCGACCACGCGCAGGTTGTACTCGTAGGCCAGCTCGAGGATCGGCTCCATGTCGCACTGCCGGCCGTAGATGTGCACCGGCATGATCACCTTGGTGCGCGGGGTGATCTTCTCCTCGATCTTGGTGACGTCGATGTTGAGATCGTCGCCGCAGTCCACGAAAACGGGAGTGGCGCCGGTGTAGGTCACCGCCCAGGCCGACGCGATCATCGTGAACTCGGGCACGATCACTTCGTCGCCGGGACCGATGCCCAGCGCGCGCAACGCGAGCGTCAGCGCCGTCGTGCCGGACGAGCAGGCGACGCCGTGCTTCACGTCGTTGTAGGCGGCGAAAGCCTCCTCGAACCGCGGCACGTACGGGCCCTGCGAGGAGATCCAGCCGTCGGTCACGGCCTTCGAGGTGTACTCGAGCTCGTTGCCGCGCAACGACGGCATCGACACGGGGTAGCGGTAGCTCATCGTCAACTCACTTCGCAGTGTTCGATTTCTCGGCAAGTGCCGGCAACGAAAGGACCAGATCGGCGGCCGTCTTGCGACCACCGGCGGAGTGCTGCAATGCCGCCAGACGCTCGGCGTTCTCGGTGAACCCCGGGTCGTCCAGGACGCGGGTGAGCTTGTCCACGACGTCCCGCGGGTCGACGGTGTGCGGCTTGTCCAGCGTCAGCCCGACCCCGAAGCTCGTCGCCCGCACGGCCTGGTCGTAACAGTCCACCCACAGCGGCCGCGACACCATCGGCTTGCCGAAGTAAATGCTTTCGGTGTAAGCGTTTCCGCCCGCGTGCGTGAAGAACAGCTTGACGCTCGGATGCGCCAGCACGTCCAGCTGCGACGGCACCCACGTCTCGATGCGCAGGTTGGCGGGAAGGTTGTCCGGCAAGAACTTCTGCTGGTCGCGCGGCAGCTTCCACAGGATCGAGTGCTTGCCCTCCAGGCTGCGGGCGACTCGCACGAACGCCTCGACCTGATCGCGGGTCAGCCGCGTGATCGTGCCGAAACCCATGTAGACGACGGACTTCTGCGCGTCCAGCCACTCACCGAGCTCACCGGGAGGAGCCTGGGGGAGTGGCGGCACCAGCGCGCCGACCGTGCGGATCTTCTCCGGGATGTCGAAGGGGTAGTCCATCTCCGGGATCGAGTAGCACAGCACGAGCTCGGACTGCTCGACCCGCGCGAACTGGCCGGAAGCCTGGGGGGAGATGCCCAGCTCGGCGATCACCTCGGCGTTGCGCGCGTTGCGGTCCTTGTTGTCCTTGGTGAACGCGGTCGCGAGGGTGCGCCAGCCGAAGAACCTGTTGGCCCAGCGCTGGGTCCAGGACATGTCGGCGGGCAGACCGGTGTGCGGGCGCGGGAAGTCCTTCGGCGTGTACGAGGGGCCGATCGGGATCGCCGACGTCACGAGGTTCGACGGCACGAACGGGTTGCTGATCACGTACGGAACGCCCTTGGTGATGGCGACCTCGTAGCCGAACATGCACATCGACTCGACGATCATCAGCGCCGGCTGGATGTCGTCGACCAGCTCGGCGAGCCTGCGGTACTTGGGGATGCGCTGCTCCGGCCGGTTCGTCTGCTCGATGACTGCCTTGCGCGCCTTGAACCGCGACCGCTGCGTCACCTTCGCGTAGACGTCGTCGGGCCACGTCACCGACGACATCTCCGGGATCACTTCCCCCAGCGAGAAGAACTCGATCGGCGACCCGACCGCCGCCGCCTCGACCTCCTCACGGCCCTTGTCGTCGGTCGCGAACCACAGGTTCCCGACACCACGGCGCGACAGCTCCTCCGCTAGCACGAGCATCGGGTTCAGCAGGCCGCTCTCCGGCAGACTGACGAACAGGATCGGCCGCTGGCTCATGGACTTCACCCTTCTGACACCACCTGACACCACGCGAATGACGTGGAGACTGCCGGACGGCCCAGTGGTGTGTCCCGGGGTGCCAGTGTTCTCGAGAAGAAGCCCTAGTGTTCGAAAGCACCGCGACTTCAGGAGAAAACCTAGAACTGGCACGTATCGATTTCATGAGGATGCGCTCGGCTGCGACCCTCTGTGTCGACTCGTCGTGCCCGCTCCAGGGGGACGCGGTGGTGCCTCATCACCACACACCGCGCTGCGGCACGACGGCTTCCTGGCGAGAGGTACATCATCATGACCGGGACGTCTGACAACAGCATGACCAAGGCGAAGCTCGCGGGTCTGATCGAGCGCGACGACCAGTGGGCCACCTTGGAGACACTGTTGACGGACTCCCTGTCAGGATCCGGAAGGGTCGCATTACTCACAGGTCCGGTGGCGAGCGGGAAAACCGAACTGCTGCACGCGTTCGGAGAGTCCTGCGGCGTCACCTTCGTCAAGGCGACGTGCTCGGCGTTCGAGCGCGACCTGCCTTTCGGTGTGGTGGGCCAGATCTTCCACCCGCTGGACGCGCCGGCCGAGGTCGGCGAGCTGCTCGACGCCGCCGCGCGTTCGGCCGAAGGTCCTTCTGCCCGGCAGTTGCACGCGTTGTGCATCGCCTTGATGGACCTGACCGCCGAGTCGCCGTTGGTGATCGGCATCGACGACGTGCAGCACGCGGATTCGTCGTCGTTGCACTGGCTGCTCTACCTGATCCGGCGGCTCGGTCAGGTCAAGGTCCTGCTGATGCTGAGCGAGACCGCGTCACCGCGCGCCGCTCACACGGCCCTGCACACCGAGTTGCTTCGGCACCCGCATTGCCGCGATGTTCCTTTGGCGCCACTGAGTTCTGTCTGCGACCTGTTCGAGACACCGATGCACGCCGACGACGCGATGGGACTCTCCGGCGGAAACCCGTTGCTGATCCGGTCGTTGCTCGATGACCAGAGGCTGTGCAAGCCGCGCGACGACGGCGGTTTGGTGATCGGCCCGAGCTACCGGCGCGCGCTGGTCAGCTGCCTGCACCGCTCCGACCACCACGTGCTGCCGGTCGCGCGTGCTTTGGCCGTGACGGGAGAGCAGGCCACGCGGGATTCGTTGGGGCGTCTCGCTCGGGTGGACGCCGAGACCGTGGCGTCCGCGCTGGATATCATGAACGAGGCCGGGTTGCTGGCGGACGGCTGGTTCCGCGACCCGGCCGCACGGGGCGCTGTGCTGGACGACCTGTCCGCACAGGACCGCAAGGAGATGTACCTCGGGGCGGCCTTGCTGCTGCACGACGAGGGCGCGCCCGCCACCGAAGTGGCGCCCTACCTGGTGATGGCGGATCACTCCGAGAACCCGTGGATGGTTCCGGTGTTCGAGGAGGCCGCCGAACACGCGTTGCGGGATGAGCAGATCGACACGGCGCTGCGGTATCTGGAGCTGGCGCACCGGGCTTGCGTCGAAGTGCACGGCAGGGCGGCGATCGCGGCGAAGCTGGTGCGGGTGGAATGGCGGGTCAACCCGTCCGCCGCCGGGCGCCGGCTGGGCATGGTCGTGCCGGCGATGCGGGCGGGGCAGCTGTCCGATCGGGACGTGACGTCGCTGGTGCAGCCGATGTTGTGGAACTGTCAGGTAGACGAGGCCACCGAGGCGTTGGAACGGGTCCGGCG
Source organism: Lentzea sp. NPDC054927 (assembly GCF_053610285.1). Lineage (NCBI taxonomy): Bacteria > Bacillati > Actinomycetota > Actinomycetes > Pseudonocardiales > Pseudonocardiaceae > Lentzea > Lentzea sp. NPDC054927. The sequence goes on along the minus strand of NZ_JBSGXZ010000012.1, from coordinate 101,678 downwards.
CGCTACGACGACGAGCAACGGCGTGCGCGCGATGGAGCTGTGGCTCGCCTGCTCGCATCCGACTCTCGCCCGGCGGCCCCAGTCCGAGCCGGTGAAGACCCGGATGGTGAGCCTGACGTCCGGACCAATGCTGAAGGCCGTCACGGCTTTGGCGAACGTGCTGACGTACGGCTCCAGCGACTCCTCGGCCACCGACGCCGAACACGTCCTGCAGGCGGCCCGGCCGTCCGACAGCGGGTCGTGGGGGCCTGAGTCGGCGATGCTGGCGTTGCAGGCCTTGGTGTACGCGGACCGGCTCGACGTGGCGGCGCAGTGGTGCGACAAGCTGCTGGAGGAGGCGCGAGCCAAGAACCTCGGCGTGGCGCGGGCGTTCTTCTCGTGCGTGCGAGCCGAGGTGTCGTTGCGGCGCGGCGACCTCACCACCGCCTTCGAGCACGCGCAGAACGCGCTGGACCTCATGCCGGCCGGCGGGTGGGGTGTCGCGCTGGGGATGCCGCTGGGGATCCTGATCAACGCCGCCACCAAGATGGGGCGGCACGAGGACGCGGCGTCGTTCCTGGAACAACCCGTTCCCGAGGCGATGTTCCAGTCCCGGTACGGGTTGCACTACCTGTACGCGCGCGGGCACCACTACCTGGCGACCTCCCGCCACTATGCGGCTCTCGCGGACTTCCTGTCGTGCGGCGAGCTGATGACCTCCTGGGGTGTGGACCAACCCGGCGTCGTGCCGTGGCGGACCTCGGCCGCGGAGACCTGGCTGCTGCACGGGGCGAACCGGGACGAGGCGAAGCGGCTGATCAACGAACAGCTTGCGCGGCTGGGACCGGACGCGTCGCGCACCCGCGGGGTGGCGTTGCGGTTGCTGGCCGCCACGAACCAGCCGCACAACCGGCCGCAGCTGCTGCAGGACGCGGTGGTGATCCTGGAGGAGTACGGGGACCAGTACGAGCTGGCGCGCGCTCTGGCCGATCTGTCCAAGGCACATCAGGCTTTGCGGGAACACCGGCGGGCGTGGACCGTGGCCCGGCGCGCCTGGCACGTCGCGAACGTGTGTGACGCGGCTGAGTTGTGCGAGGAGTTGTTGCCCTCGCGCGGGAAGTCCGACGCGGAGGACGCGCCGGCCGAGGAGAAGCCGGTGGATCCGATCGCGACGCTGACCGATGCCGAACGCCGGGTCGCGGCACTGGCGGCTGTCGGGTACACGAACCGCGAGATCGCGTCGAAGCTGTACATCACGCCGTCGACGATCGAACAGCACCTCACGAGGGTGTACCGGAAGCTGAACGTCAAGTACCGCAAGGACTTGCCGGCGGATCTGCACTCGTACCTGCCCAGCACGGCCTGATCGCCCGAGGGGGCAGCCGTTGCCTCCCTCACGGACACCCGTTGTGCCGTGCTGGCCTGCCACGCCGGTGTGTCAGCGTCGAAGCGTGGGAGCCGGGGCGACGCGGGAACCCGGCCGGCCGAAACACGGGCCGGCCACGTCGGTCGCGCGCGGAAAACCGGCCGCGCCACACGGGCTCGCGAAGCTGCAGACCACGGCGGGCAACGCGGCGGTGACCTCGCTGATCCAACGGCAGCAGGTGCCACAGGCGGAGGCCGCGCTCACTCCGGACCAGCGCAAACAGCTGCTCGCCGCGGCCACCACCCTGCGCAGGGTGCCCGCGCTCAGCGCCGCCGACGACGCGTTGCTGGGCAAGGCGATGGGCGGTGCGCCGCTGTACGGCAAGATCGGCGAACGGGACCGCAAACGCGCGCAGCTCGCCGAGCTGAACCGGCAGCGGATGACCCTGACCCCGGTCGCGGGCGTGCCCGATCCGCAGAGCGACGAGGGCCGCCGGCTCGCCAGGGTGATCACCGACATCACCACGGCGGAAGGCGAGCTGCGGGCACTCGACACGGAGGTCCGCGAGGGCTTGCGCCCGCTCGGTCTGACCTCGGAAGCCCAGCTGGTCGACCTGGTCACCGTGCAGTTCCCGCGCCGGTTCCTCGAGCGCGGCAAGCAGATCATCCTCACCGACCTGCAGCAGAACCGCGAGCTCGCCGAACGGGAACGCGACAGGTACGCGGGAGGACAACCCGACCAGAACGCCCTGCGCGCCGCCGCCCGCGACCTGCGGACCCGGCGCGACGAACTGGCGGGCCTGGAACAGCAGCTCCAGCAGGCGCGGTCCGGCACGGAGGCGCTGCCCGGCGGCGTGCGCGAACCGGCCCAGATGACGTCGTCGGACCACGACGTGCAGCGGATCGGCCGGGTCATCGGCGAACGCTCCGCCGACCTCTCCCGGCAACGCGACCAGTACCGCGTGCGCTTCCCGATCCTGGACCAGCTGCCCGACCCCGCCGTGGTCGCCGACGCCGACGACGCGCGGCTGGCCCAACTCACCGCGGGACCGGCGGGCCAGGTGATCGCGGACATCGACACGACGAAGCGCAACGTCGAGTCCGGCCGCCTCAAGGTGTGGAACCTGCGCGACGCCGTCGACATGACCGTGCTCGACCTCGGCATCGGCGGCAACGACGTGCTCATGCGGTCGGTCCGCGAGCACATCGAGCAGGAACGCGGCGAGGAGACGCTCGTCCGCATCGCGACGTCCGCCCTCGCGCTGACCGCCGCGATCGTCGCCACCGTCGCGAGCGGCGGGGTCGCGCTGCTGGCGGGCGGGCTGGCGCTGGCCGCGGGGGCGACGCAGGCGGTGCAGAGCTACCAGACCTACGCGGCGGAGGTCGCGGCCGGCAACATCGCGCTGGACCCGCGGGTCGCCGACATCTCGCTCAACGAACCCGACCTGTTCTGGCTCGTCGTCGACATCGTGTTCGTGGTGGCCGACGCCGCCCAGGTGCTGCGGATCTTCAGCGAGATGCGGCTGGTGGCGCAGGCCCTGCGCGACACCGGTGATCTCGGCGAGTTCGCCAGGGCGGCCAGGGCCGCGTTGCCGGCGGCCGCCGCGGACAAGGTCATCGCCAGGGCCGCCCGCTACGCCTCGACGTTGCCCGCGCACACCGGCGGACGCAAGGGCATCATGGACGCGCTCGAATGGATGTCCGCCACCAACCCGCTGACCGGGCGGCCGTTCAACCAGGCCCGGATCGCCCAGGAGGTCGAGGCGGTGCGGAAGGCGTTGCTCGCCACCGACGACATCGGGCGGGTGCACGCGGAACTGCGGCGGCTCGGCCTGACCGTCGACCGGTCGATGGTGGCGTCGATCAAGCGCTACAACTTCGACAGCGCCGGCCTTGCCATGAGCTACCAGAACTACGTGGCCTGGCGGCGGCTCGCGTCCGGGCGGGGACAGGTGCGGGACGCGCAGTACATCGTCCACGAGGCCGCCGAGGTCGGGCACCTGCGCACCAACCGTTCCCGCACCGGTTTCGACCACCTGGGCGACGGGGTCGAGAACCTGTCTCCCAGCGGGCGCGCCCGCTGGAACGCCGACTTCGACCGCGCCTTCATGGACGCGCACCGCAAGGCGTTGGAGGCGGAGTACGACTTCCTGGCCGAGACCGTGACGCGGATGACCAACGGCCGGGTGCGGATGAGCAGATCGCTTGCCGCCGTCGCCGACAGGGCGCGGTCGGAGGCACGTGACCTGATGCTGGTCGACGGCGTGGCGTTGCGCGACCACCGCGAGTTCGCCCGATGGGAGAGGGAGGCGGCCGCTACCGTGGAACTGGGCACCGCACTGCGGGAGAGGCTGCGGCTCGGGCGGAATCCCACGATCTCCGACCTGGTCGGGGCCGTCCGCACCGCCCGCCAATAGGAGACCCGTGCAGTAGGAGAGGCCCGTGCTGCCAGACGAGGAACTGCGCGCGATGCTGGACGACCTGGCGTCGCCGGACCCGCGCACCAGGGTGATCATGCTCGGTGTGCTGGCGGACGACCCGACCGGTGATCCGCGGTTGCTGCCGCGGATCACCGAGCTCGTCTCCGATCCGACACCGGTCGTGCTCGCGATCCCGTACGAGTTCGGCGAGGTCCGCTGGGCGGCGACGCGGGCACTGGCCGCCGAACGGTCCGCCGCTGACCTGCCGCCGTTGCCCCCGGTCCGCCTTCCGTCGCCGCTGTCGCTCGACCGGCTGTCCCGCCTCGCGGATGAGGCGGGCCTGACCAGGGACGGGGGCCTGGAAGGGTTGCAGCGGGCCTACGCCGACCTGCGCGACCGCGGTCTCGTGCCCTTTCAGAGCAGCGGCAGCTGACCTTTCAGGTCGCGCACCAGCTCCGGCAGATCAGCGCGGTCCTTCGCGAACCCGAACACGTAGTAGTCGGGCCTCACCAGCGCGGCGACCTTCTTGTGGCCTGCAAGCCAGGGCAGGTACAGGCGCTCGACATCCACGACCTCGTGCGCGCGGGCGATCTTCGGCGGGATCCCGGCCGGCATCACGCGCACCAGGTGCGTGCCGAGCGACTTCAGGAACTCGAGCTCGTCCTCGCCCAGCGCCTCGTACGGGTCCAGCGTGGTGATCAGCTGCCAGCCACGTCCGACGACCTCGTCGAACCGGTCGCGCTCGGTCCCGCGGGCGACGACTCCCTGCGGTGACAGCTCACCGTCCGGCAGCGAGATCTCGGCAGCGGTGCGCCGGACGATGCCGGCCTCCAGCGCGTAGGCGGACGGAGCGAGGTCGACGCCTTCCGGCTTGGCCTGCATGGCGATCAGGAACGCGTCCCGCCGCGCCGCCGCGACCGGGTCGAGCTCCGACACGATCTTGCCCACCTCGATGGACATCTCGATCGTGTGCCGCACCTGCAACGCGCGCTCCGCCGGATACGCGTCCAGCAGCGAATCGGCGGCCAGGTCCCGCAGCACGAGGTCGAGCTTCCAGGCCAGGTTCACCGCGTCCCGGATGCCGGAACACATGCCCTGCCCGGCGAAAGGTGGCATCAGGTGGGCCGAGTCGCCGGCGAGCAGCATGCGTCCGTTGCGCCACTTGTCCGCCATCGCGGCCTGGAAGGTGTAGACGATGTTCCGCGTCAGGTCGGCGTTGTCCGGGGTGACGTCGTAGGGCTTCAGCAGCTCCCACATGCGTTCCACAGTGGACATCTCTTCGATCGACTCGCCGGGCAGCCGCATGAACTCCCAGCGCCGGTGCCCGCGGCCGGACGCGACGATCGTGGTCGGCCTGGCCGGGTCGCACACCTGCACGTCGTTGGGGCGGAAGGCCCGCTTCTCGTGGAAGACGACGTCGACCAGCAGCCAGTCGTGCTTGAAGTTCAGGTCGATCATGCGCGAACCCATGACGTCGCGCACGAAGCTGTTCGCGCCGTCGCACCCGATCACCCACGACGCCGTGACGTCACCCTCGTGATCCGGGCCGGGCGCGGTGATCGACACGTGCGAACCGTGATCGACGATCTCCTCCACCTCGTGCCCGAACAAGGTCGTGATGTTCGGCAACGTCAGCACGTGCTCGCGCAGGGCCCGTTCGAACGTCGGCTGGTGCATCACGGTCGCGATGGGCCAGCCGTCACGCCCTGGCTCGTAAGGCGCCTCGAACGAGAAGAGCTCGCGGCCCTCGGCGTTCTGGAACATGTACTGGCCCAGCGGTTCGCCGAGCTCCATCAGGTCGGCGCCGATGCCGGCCGACGCGAACGAGCGCGCGGTCTCACCGTCGAACGCGACGACCCGCGGGAACGGGTACTGGCCGCGGTACTTCTCCAGGATGACGACCCGCCATCCCTTGTGGGCCAGGAGGATGGCCAGGACGAGGCCGACCGGGCCGCAGCCGACCACCGCGACATCCGCCGTCTTGTGTGACGTCATCTGTTTCCCTGTCTGGAGGTCAGAAGACCGAGTCGATCACTCCGAGCGCCTGTTCGGGGTTCAGCCTGGGGTCGCAGAGCGACTCGTAGCGCTCGGAGAGAGCCTTCTCGTCGGGGACAGACCCGCCGACGCACTCCGTCACGTCGGTCGCGGCCACTTCCAGGTGCAAGCCGGCCGCGTGCGCGCCCTCGGTCTCCAGGATGTGCCGGAACGCCGTGGCCTCCTCGATGATATGGGTGACATGTCGAGTCTTTTGCCCACATTCGGCCTTGACCGTGTTGCCGTGCATGGGGTCCGAGATCCAGACGACGGGATGTCCGGCGCGCTGCACGGCACGCACGATCGGCGCCAGCGCGACGTGGATGTCCTCGCGGCCCATGCGGATGATGAGAGTCAGCCGGCCGGGCGTGCGGTGCGGGTCGAGCAGCTGGCACAGGCGCACGACGGTCTCGGGGTCCGCGGTCGGGCCGACCTTGACGCCGATCGGGTTCGCGATCGCGGAGAACATCGAGACGTGGGCGTGGTCGAGCTGCCGGGTGCGCTCGCCGATCCACGGGAAGTGCGTCGAGGTCAGGAACTTCTCGCCGGTGCGCTCGTCGGTGCGGATGAGCGCGTTCTCGTAGTCCAGCACCAATGCCTCGTGGGCTACCCACGGGCCACCGTCGAGTTCCTCGGCACTTCCCGCCCAATGGGCGCGCACTTCTCGGATGACCGCGGACGACGCGTCGTAGGCCTGAAGCATTCGCTCGGGGTCGTGCCTGCGGGCGAAATTGTCTGCCTCGAAAGAATTGACCAGCTCACCGCGGAACGACGGCAGATCGATTCCGTCAATCGTTTCGAAGTTGCTCGAACGGGGCTTCGCGTACTGGCCCGCCATCCGTCCGAAACGTGCCACCTGCTGGCCCGTCCGTTCCGCCAGGCGGGACGCGATGCGCTGGATGTTGCGCACCTTTCCGGAAGTTGTCAGCGGGTCGGTGTCGGAAAAGGACTCCGCGCAGTCGCCGAGCTGCAGGACACGCGCCTCGCCGAGCGCGGCGAGACCGAGCGCACGTTTGGCCTCGCGAATTTCGGAATGCGCGACGAGGGGGAGTGCGCCGGTCAGTTCCGCTTCGATCAGGTCGTAGTCGGGGTGGTGGTGCCAGTGGGGCTGTTGCGTCGCCGGCAGTGTCATCCACGGCGCCGCGGTCCGCGTGTACGTGAACTCCGTCAGCTTCACCGTCTGAGGCATTGTTCTCGCTCCTGTTCGTGGTTCGGCCGGACGAGTCAGGCGATGATGCCCTCGATCTCCACGAGGAGATCGGCGCGGCAGACGTCGACGTTCAGGTACTGGATGCGGGCGTTCGGGGAGAAACGCTGCTCGCACATCTTCTTCACCGTCGGGATGTCGGAGCGGTGCCGGACGTACACCTTGATGTTGTCGACGTCGAGCAGGGAATTGCCCCGCACGATCTCGTAGGCCGCCAGGTTCTCGTCGGAAACGAGGTGCTCGATGTTGTCGAGTGACAACTTCACCTGCGCCACGACGTCGCCGTCGTGCAGCGTCTCGTGCCCGCGGATGCTGGCGGTGCCGGCCACGTAGATCTGCCCTGACCTGCGGTCGGTGTGCGTGCCGGCGAGGTAGGTGGCCCGCGCGAACTTGGGCGGTCGCGGGCCGTACTGCCTCGGGTAGTGGTAGGCGGCCATCTGCTTGGAGTTCTCCACCGACGTCAGCGCGGCGGAGCGGGAGGCGAGGAAGTAGAAGGCGATCCCGCCGCCCTGCGAGCCGATTCCGGTCGCGCTCGGCACCTCCTTGTCACCGAAGTGGAAGAGTTCGAACGCCTCCGCGCGGCCCTTGCAGAAGTCCCGGTAGATCTCCAGGCCCTCGGCGTTGTCGCCGTTGATGTCGTTGAGGAAGTTCCACATGCGGAAGCAGTTCTTGTAGCCGAGGCCGTCCATCAGGTCCAGCGCCGCGACGTAGGCCGCGCGGGTGTCCTCGGTGTAGCGGCCCGTCGGCGCGATCCGGCCGGCGACGAGGAGGTACTCGCCGTCGTGGGCGTAAACGACGCCGTGGTGCTCGCCGGTCTCGACTGGGCTGGTGGTCGTCCACACCTCCGCGAATGCCTCGCCGAGGTCCGCCGCCATGTGCAGGTCCAGGGTGAGAAGGCCATTCTCGACACGCGGGTCGGTGCACTCGGTCGTGTAGTTGATGACGCCGAGAACGTTTCCGGTGGCCGCGACTTCGCTGACTTCGGTCAGGCCGGTGAAGACCGAGCTGGGGAGCTTCACCGTCTGCTGCGCCTGAGTCATTGGAATGCCCCTCCGAGGAGTAGGTAAAACTTTTGGCGGAGTGAAACCGGTTATTTCTTTCGAGCTTTTCTTCCTGGCTGGTGATCAAAGATTAGCACCGGGCGCGCTCCGCAAAACCGCGCCGCCAGTGGAAAGCACTTTCGGGCGGGATGATAGGGGGGTCCTAGGGGGGTGCTAGGGGATTTCCTACTTACCCGCCGGATGAGGCCGAGGCTAGCATCGCTCGAGGTGCAAGCCTCGTCGCCAGTAAATAGGGAGCGCCGTCGGGATGTTTCGAACCGAACTGATCCGGCCGTTGTCCGAGCTGCTGCGATACCACGCCGCGAACGCGCCGGAGAAGGTCGCGTTCGCGGACTCGCGGCGCGCGGTCACGTACGCGGAGCTGGAGCGGCGGACCTGGCGGCTCGGCGGGCACCTCGCGGAGGTGAGGCTGCAGCCGGGTGACCGGGCGCTGATCTTCCTGGGCAACAGCGTCGACATCGTCGAGAGCTATCTCGGGATCACGCGCGCGAACGCGGTCGCGGTGCCGTTCAACCCGCACTCCGCCGACGCCGAGCTCTCCTACGTGCTGGACGACAGCGGCGCCCGCGTCGTCATCACCGACACCGCGCACCTCGACCAGGTCCGCAAGCTGTTGCCGGGCCGTCCTTATCTCAAGGTGGTCGTCAGCGGCGACGAACCGCTTCCGCACGGCGGTTCCGTTGTCTCCTATCAGGAACTGACGTCCACGGACCCGGCTGTTCCCGCGCGGGACGACCAGGGTCTCGACGACGTGGCGTTCATGCTCTACACCTCCGGCACCACCGGCAAACCGAAGGGCGTGCTGTCGACCCAGCGCAGCTGCCTGTGGTCGGTCGCCGCCTGCTACGCCCCGGTCATCGGCCTCAACCACGACGACAAGGTGTTGTGGCCCTTGCCGTTGCACCACTCTCTCGCGCACGTGCTGTGCGTCGTCGGTGTGACCGCGGTCGGTGCGTCGGCACGCATCCTCGACGGGTTCGCCGCGGACGAGGTGCTCACCGCGTTGGAAGGTGGCGAGCACACCTTCATGTGCGGTGTTCCCGCCATGTACCACCACCTTGTGGAAGTCGCGCGGATGCGCGAGGTGTCGGCGAGCACCCTGAAGCGCTGCCTGACCGCGGGTGCCGCGTGCCCGCCGGCGTTGCGCGTGGAGTTTGAGGCGCTGTTCGGTGTAGCGCTGCTCGACGGCTACGGCAGCACCGAAACGTGCGGCCTGATCGCGGTGAACTGGGCGCAGGGCACCAGGGTTCCCGGTTCGGTCGGCCTGCCGGTACCGGGTCTCGCGGTGCGGCTGGTCGACCCGGACACCGGCATCGACGTCGACGTGGAGGCCGAGGGCGAGGTGTGGGTGCGCGGCCCGAGCCTCATGGCCGGCTACCACAACCAGCCGGAGGCGACCGCGCAGGCGATGCCGCACGGCTGGTACCGCACCGGAGACCTGGCCCGGCGCGACCTCTACGGCTACGTCACGATCACCGGACGCGTCAAGGAACTCATCATCCGCGGCGGCGAGAACATCCACCCCGGCGAGGTGGAGGAGGTGCTGCTCGAGGTCCCCGGTGTCGCCGACGCCGCGGTGGTCGGCAAGCCGCACGACATCCTCGGCGAGGTGCCGATCGCGTTCGTCGTGCCCGGCAAGCAGGGGCTTGATCCCGTGCGCCTGTACGACGCCTGCCGCGAGCAGCTGTCGAATTTCAAGGTCCCGGAAGAGCTGTACGAGATCGACCACATCCCGCGCACGACGTCGGGCAAGATCACACGGCACGTGCTGCTCGACCGCCCTGCCCGGCTGCGGGCGGCGAGCGGCGGGCAGCACGAGTCGTTGCTGCGGATGGACTGGGCGCCGATGCCGTCGGTCCGCACGACCTCGCTCGAACTGGCCAAGCGGTGGGCGGTCGTCGGTCCGGACATGTTCGGCCTGACCGCTTCCCTTGTCTCATCGGGTGTGCACGTTGCCACGTATCCCGACGCGGCCGCGCTGCACGTGTCCGTTGTGGAGGGTGAGCCCGCACCGGACGTGGCGGTGCTGTGCTGTCCCGACGACATGGACACCGGCGGCAAGCTGACCACGGCGGCGCAGGAGGCGTTGCGCAAGGTCGGCGGTGTGCTGCGGACGTGGGTGAACGACGACTGGTTCGCCCACTCACGCCTGGTCGTGCTGACGCGTGGCGCGGTCGCGGCCGGCGTTGAGGACGTGCGCGACCTGGTGCACGCGCCGGTGTGGGGCCTGCTGCGATCGCTGCAGGTGGAGTTCCCGAACCGGTTCACGCTGATCGACATCGACGACCTGCCGCCGTCGACCGGGATGCTGCCGTTCGCGGTCGCCGCCGGCGAACCGCAGCTCGCGATCCGGTCCGGCATCGCGTTGACGCCGCGGCTCAAGCGCGTGTCGGCGTCGGTCGACAGCGACGAGGTGCTGCGCATCGACCCCAGGCGCACGGTCGTCGTGACCGGCGCGGACGGCACCATGGGCGCGGCGCTGACCAGGCATCTCGTTGCGGCTTACGGCGCTCGGCACCTGCTGCTGATCAGTTCGCGCGGCCGTACCGACGAGGCGACCGCGCAGCTCGAGAAGGACCTGACAGAACTGGGCGCGAAGGTCGCGGTCGCGGCTTGCGACGTGGCGGACCGGACTGCACTGGCGGAGGTGCTCGGCAAGCTGAAGCGGCCGATCACCGCGGTCATCCACGGCGAGGGCGAGCACCCGGCGAAACCGTCGCCGAACCTGCCGCGCGCGGACGTGTTCCGGTCCGTTGCGGACGGTGCGGTGAACCTGCACCAGCTCACCAAGAACGGCGAGGTCACGGCGTTCGTCATGCTGTGCACGGTGGCCGGCGCGCTCGGCCTGGCCGGGTCCGGGGAACAGGCGGCGGCCAACTCGTTCCTGGACGCGCTGGCCCGCTACCGCCGCAAACGGGAACTGGCCGCGACGTTCCTCGCGGTCGGGTCGACGGACGCGCCGACGACGGCGTCGCGGGTGGGTGAGCTGTCGACCCACGAGTTCACCGCGATGTTCGACGCCGCGACCTCGGTGGGCCTGGCGCAGGCCGTGATCATGCGGATCAACAGTGCCGCGCTGCGCGAGCAGACGTCCTCGACCGAGGTACCGGCGTTGCTGCGCGGCCTGATCGACGTGTCCGCGCGGCTGGCGACGCCGGACGAGCGCGATCTCTCCGCGTTGAGGCAACGGCTGGTCGCGATGTCACCGGAGGAGCAGGACATCTTCCTGCTCAACCTGGTGCGCACCGAGGTCGCGGGTGTGCTCGGGCTGACCGGTGCGGAGCGGGCGGAGTCGAAGAAGACGTTCCGCGAGCTGGGGCTCACCTCGGTCACCGCGGTCGATCTGCGCAACCGGCTGACGGCGGCGACCGGTCTGCACCTGTCCGCGCCGGTCGCGTTCGATTACCCGACACCCGTGGTGCTGGCCCGGCACCTGCGCGCGGAACTGCTGGGCGAGCGGGCTTCCGTGGCCGCGTCGGACGTGGTGCGTCCTCACCTGGACGAACCGATCGCGATCGTCGGCATGGCCTGCCGCTATCCCGGTGGCGTGGCGTCACCGGAGGACCTGTGGCGGCTGGTGACCTCGGGTGCGGACGTGGTGTCGCCGTTCCCTGCGGATCGCAACTGGGACCTGGAAAAACTGTTCGACGGCGCCTCGCACACGCGCTCCGGCGGGTTCCTGCACGACGCCGCCGACTTCGACGCCGAGTTCTTCGGGATCTCGCCGCGTGAGGCGCTGGCGATGGATCCGCAGCAGCGGTTGCTGCTGGAGGTTTCCTGGGAGGCTTTGGAACGGGCGGGCATCGACCCGTCTTCGTTGCGCGGCACCAACGGCGGGGTGTTCGCGGGCGTGATGTATCACGACTACGGCGCTGGGCTGCTGGACGCGCCCGCCGGTACCGAGGGGTACTGGACGACCGGTACCGCGGGCAGTGTCGTCTCCGGTCGTGTCGCCTACACCCTGGGGCTGCAGGGGCCCGCGGTCACCGTTGACACGGCTTGTTCTTCGTCCTTGGTCGCTTTGCACTGGGCCGCGCAGTCGCTGCGGTCGGGGGAATCATCGATCGCGCTCGCCGGTGGCGTGACGATCATGTCGACGCCGCAGACGTTCGTCGAGTTCTCGCGGCAGGGCGGGCTGTCCGCCGACGGCCGCTGCAAGGCGTTCTCCGACTCCGCCGACGGCACGGGCTGGTCCGAAGGTGCCGGTCTGGTGGTTCTGGAGCGGTTGTCGGACGCTCGTCGCCACGGCCACACGGTGCTCGCGGTGCTGCGTGGTTCGGCGATCAACCAGGACGGTGCTTCGAACGGCTTGACCGCGCCGAACGGTCCGTCGCAGCAGCGCGTGATCCGGCAAGCGCTTGCGTCCGCGGGTTTGTCCACTTCGGACGTCGACGCGGTCGAGGCGCACGGCACCGGCACGACGTTGGGCGACCCGATCGAGGCGCAGGCGTTGCTCGCGACCTACGGCCAGGACCGCACTGTTCCGTTGTGGCTGGGCTCGGTGAAGTCGAACCTCGGCCACACCCAGGCCGCGGCGGGTGTCGCTGGCGTGATCAAGATGGTGATGGCGTTGCGGCACGGCGTGCTGCCGCGCACCTTGCACGTGACGTCGCCGTCTTCCCACGTCGAGTGGGGAAGTGGCCGCGTCGAGCTGCTGACCTCGGATCAGCCGTGGCCGTCGGTCTCCCGCGAACGCCGTGCCGCCGTGTCGGGCTTCGGTGTGTCCGGGACGAACGCGCACGTGATCCTGGAGGAAGCGCCCGAGGTCGAGGTGACGGCGGAGGAGCCGTCCACCGTGCTGTCCGTCGTGCCGTGGGTGGTGTCGGCCAGGACTTCGGTCGCGCTGGACGCGCAGCTGGAGCGGTTCCGGTCGGTTCAGGCTCCCGCTTTGGACGTGGCGGCGTCGCTGGTGTCGACGCGGACGCAACTGGAGCACCGCGCGGTGATCGTGGACGGCACGGAGATCGCGCGCGGTGTGGCCTCCGAACGGCCGCTCGCCGTGCTGTTCTCCGGACAGGGTTCGCAGCGGCTCGGCATGGGACGTGAGCTGTACGAGCGTTTCCCCGTGTTCGCCGCCGCTTTCGACGCGGCGCTCGAGCACCTCGACGGGTCGCTGCGGGACGTGATGTGGGGCCACGACGTCGATGCGTTGAACGCCACCCGGTACACGCAGCCGGCGTTGTTCGCGATCGAGGTGGCGCTGTTCCGGCTGGCGCAGTCGTTCGGGATCCGCCCGGACTTCGTGGGCGGGCACTCGATCGGCGAGATCGCCGCCGCGCACGTGGCCGGGGTGTTCTCGCTGGAGGACGCCTGCAAGCTGGTCAACGCGCGGTCGCGGCTGATGCAGGCGCTGCCCGCCGGCGGGGCGATGGTCGCGGTGCAGGCCACCGAGGAGGAAGTGCTGCCGCATCTCGGTTCCGAGGTCTCTCTGGCCGCGATCAACGGGCCGCGTTCGGTGGTGGTGGCCGGCACCGAAGAGGGCGTGGCAGCCGTCGTCGACCGGTTCGCCGGCCGCAAGACTAAGCGTCTCACGGTCAGCCATGCGTTTCACTCGCCCTTGATGAACCCGATGCTGGACGACTTCCGCGCGGTCGTCGAGGGCCTGTCGTTCTCCGAGCCGCAGATCCCGGTCGTGTCGAACGTGACCGGGCAACTCGCCGTGCGCGATCAGCTGACCGCGCCGGAGTACTGGGTGCGGCACGTGCGTGAGGCAGTGCGGTTCTCCGACGGCGTGCGGGCGTTGGGGCGTCAGGGAGTTTCGGCGTTCCTGGAGCTCGGCCCCGACGGCGTGCTGTCGGCGCTGGTGGCGGAGATGACCGAGACCGGTGCGGTGCCGCTGGACACCGCCGTTGTGCCGATGCTGCGCCGCGAACGGCCGGAGGAGGCTTCCGCGGTGTCGGCGTTGGCGCGCCTGCACGTCGTGGGTGTGCCGGTGGACTGGACCGTGCTGTTCGAGGGAACCGGCGCGGTGCACGTCGATCTGCCGACCTACGCGTTCCAGCGTTCTCGTTTCTGGCCGGAGCCCGAGGCCGTGGTCGGCAGGGCCGATCCGCTGGACGCCGCGTTCTGGCAGCTGGTGGAGAACGACGAGCTGGCCGCGGTGCTGGATCTCGACCCCGATGTCGCGGCGGCCGTCGTGCCGGCCTTGTCCTCGTGGCGGACCCGGCAGCGGGCACAGTCCATTGTGGATTCCTGGCGGTACCGGGAGTCCTGGAACCGGTTGTCGCTGGCCGGTGCGTTCTCCGGGTCGTGGCTGGTCGTCGTGCCGCCGGGGGAGCAGGACACCTGGACCCGCGACGTCGTGGAGATCCTCGGCGGTGTCGCGGTGCCGTTGGACAAGGTCTCCGGGCTGGCCGGGCGGGAGTTCACGGGCGTCGTGTCGCTGCTCGGTGTCGCGGACGACTCCGGTGACGTGCCTTATCCGCTCGTCGGGACGTTGGAGCTGCTGCGGGCTTTGGAGGGCGTCGAGGCTCCGTTGTGGACGGTGACGCGCGGCGCTGTGTCGACCGGGCACGGGGACGTCGTGACGTCGCCGGTGCAGGCCGCGTTGTGGGGCATGGGCAGGGTCGCGGCGTTGGAGCTGCCGCGCCGATGGGGTGGCTTGATCGACCTGCCGGGCAGCGTCGACCACCAGATCGCCCAGGGCTTGCAGGCGGCGCTGGTGAACTCGCTGGGCGAGGACCAGATCGCGGTGCGCGGCAACGGTGTGTTCGCCCGTCGCCTGGTGCCCGCGCCGCGTGGTGAGCACGGCGAGGAGTGGACGCCGTCCGGCACGGTCCTGATCACCGGCGGCACTGGTGCGCTGGGCGGCTTCGTGGCTCGGTCCGTTGCCGCGCGAGGTGCTGCGCACATCGTCCTGACCTCGCGCCGCGGCCCGTTGACTCCGGGCATCGAGCACCTGGTGGCGCAGCTCGAAGGGTTCGGCGCCGAGGTCTCGGTCGAGGCCTGTGACGTCGCCGATCGCGCCGCTCTGGAGGAGCTGCTGAGCCGGTTCCCCGAGCTGAGTGCCGTGGTGCACTGCGCAGGGATCGACGCCGGTGACGCGCCGTTGCTGGAGCTGAGCGCTGAGCAGCTCGGGGAGTTGTTGCGCGCCAAGACGGTGTCGGCGCGGCACCTGCACGAGCTGACCGGGAACCTCGACGCGTTCGTGCTGTTCTCGTCGGGTGCGGCGGCCTGGGGCAGTGGTGGCCAGCCCGCGTACTCGACCGCGAACGCCTACCTGGACGGCCTGGCGCAGTTCCGCCGCGGCCAGGGCCTGGTGGCGACGTCGGTGCAGTGGGGCGCGTGGGCCGAGGCCGGCATGGCGACCGATCCGGAGGCCTACGACCAGCTGCGCCGCCACGGCGTGCTGCCGATGGACCCGGAACTGGCGCTGACCGCGTTGGTGCAGGCGGTGTCGGACGGCGAAACGGTGCTGACCGTCACGAACACCGACTGGGCCAGGTTCGCGCCCGGCTTCACCGCGTCGCGCCCGTCGCCGCTGTTCTCCGCGATCCCCGAGGTCGTCGCCGCGCTGTCTTCGGACGGGGACGTCGCCGGCGCCGAGGTCGCGTTGCAGGAGAAGCTCGCCGGACTGTCCGAGGCCGACCGGTCGCGTGTGCTGCTCGACCTGGTGCGCTCCGAGGCCGCCGCGGTGCTCGGGTACACGGGAGTCGAGGCGATCCAGGCGGAGAAGGCGTTCCGCGACCAGGGTTTCGACTCGCTGACCGCCGTCGAGATGCGCGACCGGCTGAAGGCCGCGACCGGCCTGCCCGTGCCGTCGGCCCTGGTCTTCGACTACCCGACGCCACGCCTGGTCGCCGAGCACCTGCAGTCCGGGTTGTCCACGTCGGTGGACGGTTCCGCGCTGGCCGAGCTGACCCGGTTCGAGACCGCCGTGGCTTCTTCGTCGGCGGACGACCACGACGCGATCCGCGAGCGCCTGGAAAAGCTGCTCGGGCGCCTGAAGAAACCTGTGTCCACTTCGGACGACGACATCCGCAACGTCTCCGTCGAGGACCTCCTGAACATCATCGACGACGAGTTGCTCGACCTCTCGTAGAACCAGTGTGTTGCCCGCACGAAATGAGGACGGACAGTGCAGGAAGAGCAGCAGGACAAGGTTGCCGACTACCTGAGGCGAGTCACGGTCGAGTTGCGCCGGGCTCGTGAACGCGTCCTCGAGCTGGAGCAGAAGCACAGCGAGCCCATCGCGATCGTGGGCATGTCGTGCCGCTTCCCCGGCGGGGTGACCACACCCGAGCAGCTGTGGGAGGCCGTTGTCGCGGAACGGGACCTGGTCTCTCCGTTCCCCACGGACCGCGGCTGGGACCTGTCGTCGTTGCGCGCCGGTGCCTCGTTGGCGCAGGAAGGCGGGTTCCTGACCGATCTCGCCTCCTTCGACGCCGACTTCTTCGGCATCTCGCCGCGCGAGGCCCTCGGCATGGACCCGCAGCAGCGCATGATGCTGGAGCTGACGTGGGAGGCCCTGGAGCGGGCGGGCCTGGATCCCGCGGGACTGCGCGGCTCGCAGACCGGCGTCTTCGTGGGCACGAACGGCCAGGACTACGCGGATCTGGTGTCGGTGGACGGCGACGGGCACGCCTCCACCGGCCTCATCGCGTCTGTGCTTTCCGGCCGTCTCTCCTACACGTTCGGCTTCGAGGGTCCCGCGGTCTCCGTCGACACCGCCTGCTCCTCCTCTTCCGTCGCCATGCACCTCGCCATGCAGGCGCTGCGTTCCGGCGAGTGCTCGCTGGCACTGGCCGGCGGCGTCACGATCATGGCCACGCCGGACTCGTTCATCGAGTTCACCCTGCAACGCGGTCTCGCTGCTGACGGCCGCTGCAAGGCCTTCTCGGACTCCGCCGACGGCGTGGGCTGGGCCGAAGGCGCCGGCATGCTGGTGCTGGAACGCCTTTCCGACGCCGTTGCTCGTGGCCACCAGGTCCTGGGCCTGCTGCGCGGTTCGGCCGTCAACCAGGACGGCGCCTCCAACGGCTTGACCGCACCGAACGGTCCTTCGCAGCAACGCGTGATCCGCGCGGCGCTGGCCTCCGCCGGTCTTTCTCCCACCGATGTCGACGCGGTGGAAGCGCACGGCACCGGCACGACGCTGGGTGACCCGATCGAGGCCGCCGCCCTGATCGCGACCTACGGCCAGGACCGCGCGGTTCCGCTGTACGTCGGCTCGATCAAGTCGAACATCGGCCACACGCAGGCGGCGGCCGGCGTCGCCTCGGTGATCAAGGTCGTGCAGGCGATGCGGCACGGCGTCCTGCCGCGCACCCTGCACATCACCTCACCGTCTACCCACGTCGACTGGTCCGCCGGCTCGGTGTCGTTGCTGACCTCCGCCACCCCGTGGCCGTCGGTGGACCGCCCCCGCCGCATCGGCATCTCCTCGTTCGGCGTCTCCGGCACCAACTCCCACCTCATCGTCGAAGCCGCAACCCCCACCCCCGAATCTGTGGACAACTCGGCGCCTGTGGACAACCCACCCGTTGTCGATCTCTCCCACCCGGATTCGTCGGCCCGTCGTGGGACGCTTGGAGTGGGGACCTCGGTCTCCCCCCGGGGGGCCCAGTCGGAATCGATTCCGACCCCCTGGCTGGTGTCGGCGAAGTCCGAGGCGGCGCTGGCCGGCCAGGTCGCGCAGCTGGCCGGAGTGAGCGCGGATCCGCGGGACGTCGGGTACTCGCTGTCGTTGCGCACACTGTTCGATCACCGCGCGGTGGTCGTCGACGGCGCCGAGATCGCCCGCGGCACAGCCACCGAGAAGCAGCTCGCGATGCTGTTCACGGGGCAGGGTTCACAGCGCCTCGGCATGGGACGCGAGCTGTACGAGGCGTTTCCGGCGTTCCGCGCGGCGTTCGACGAGGTCGCGCAGCACCTCGACGTCGGCGCGATGTGGGGCGACGACGCCGAAGCGCTGAACCAGACCGGCCACGCGCAGCCCGCGATCTTCGCGCTGCAGGTCGCGCTCTACCGGCTGGCCGAGTCGTTCGGCGTCCGGGCCGACCACCTCGCCGGCCACTCGATCGGCGAGATCGCCGCCGCGCACATCGCGGGCGTGTTCAGCCTTGAAGACGCCACGAAGCTGGTCCAGGCTCGCGCGCGCCTCATGCAGGCGCTGCCGGCCGGCGGCGTGATGATCGCGCTCCAGGCCACCGAAGCCGAAGTCACCCCGCACCTCACGCCGGGCGTGTCCATCGCCGCGATCAACGGGCCCGACGCCATCGTCATCGCCGGCGTCGAAGAGGAAGCCCGCGCGGTCGTCGCGCACTTCGACGGTCGCAAGACGAAGCAACTGTCCGTCAGCCACGCGTTCCACTCGCCGCTGATGGACCCGATGCTCGACGACTTCCGCGCCGCCATCAGCGACATCCGGTTCTCCGCTCCGGTCATCCCCGGCCTCGGCGACGTCGCGAACGCCGAGTACTGGGTGCGCCACGTCCGCGCCACGGTTCGCTTCCACGACACCGTGACCGGCCTGGGCGACAAGAGGTTCCTGGAGATCGGACCCGACGGCGTGCTGTCCGCGCTGGTCGACGGCGGCATCCCGACGCTGCGCAAGGACCGTCCCGAGGTGGCGGCACTGATCACCGCCCTCGCCCGTCTGCACGTCGAAGGCACGAGCGTCGACTGGCAACCGTTCGTCGCGGGCGGCACCAGGATCGACCTGCCCACGTATGCGTTCCAGCGCCAGCGCTTCTGGCCGTCGACCACGAAGAACGTCGACGCGTCCGGACTCGGCCTCACCGCGGTCGGCCACCCGCTGCTCGGCGCGGCAGTCGAGATGGCCGACGGACAGGGCGCGCTGTTCACCAGCAAGCTGTCCGTCGCGACCCAACCCTGGCTCGCCGATCACGTCGTCGGCGGCCGGGTGTTGTTCCCCGGCACCGCTTTCGTCGAACTGGCGTTGCGCGCCGGCGACGAACTGGGCCTCGACCGCCTCGACGAGCTCACCCTGTCCGCGCCGCTCGTGCTCGACGAGGCGGTGCAGATCCAGGTCGCGGTCGGTGCGGACGACGCCACCGGACGCCGTGCCATCACCGTGTACTCGCGACTCGACCCGGACACGCCGTGGCTCGAGCACTGCACAGGATTCCTCGCTTCCGGCACCTCTGCTACCGACCTCGACACGTCGGCGTGGCCACCTGCCGGTGCGGAAGCGGCTGCGCTGGAAGGGTTCTACGAGCGGCTCGCGGACAACGGCTTCGCGTACGGGCCTGCGTTCCAAGGTCTGCGCGCGGCCTGGAAGCTGGGCGACGACGTCTACGCCGAGGTCGCCATCGCCGACGAGACCGACCGCTACGGCCTGCACCCGGCGCTGCTGGACGCCGCCCTGCACGCCGCGGACCTCAGCACGTCCGAGGGCGGCATGCCCTTTGCGTGGCAGGGAGTTTCGCTGCACGCGACCGGTGCTTCCGCGCTGCGCGTGCGCATCCGGCCCCAGGGTGAGTCGTTCGCGATCGCCGCCACGGACCCCAACGGCACGCCGGTCGTCTCGATCGACTCTCTCGTCACCCGCCCGATCCCTGCTGACGACTCAGGAATCGCGCGCGAAGCGTTGTTCCACGTCGACTGGACGCCCGTCGAGCTGCCCACCGAGACCACCGAGGTCGAGGTCGAGCACGTCGTGTCCGATGGCGGCCCGATCGAGTCTGTGCACGCCCTGACTGCGCGGGTGCTCGCGCGCCTGCAGCAGTGGATCGCGGACGAGCGGCAGGACCGTCTCGCCTTCGTGACGCGCCCCGGCGACCTGGCCGCGGCGGCGGTGTGGGGCCTGGTGCGGTCGGCGCAGACCGAGCACCCCGGCCGTTTCGTGCTGGTGGAAGCGGACGGCGAGGTTCCGGCCGAGGTCTTCGCGCTCGACGAGCCGCAGATCCGGTTGCGTGCCGGCGAAGGCTTCGTGCCGCGCCTGGCCCGGCTGGCATCCGCCGGTGGAGTGTCCTGGCAGGGCAAGGTTCTCATCACCGGCGGCACCGGCGGTCTCGGCCTGGTGATCGCGCGACACCTCGTCACCACGCACGGCGTCCGCGACCTGCTGCTCGTCTCACGACGCGGCGAGGCTGACGTCGCGGAGCTGGAAGCGTTGGGAGCTCAGGTCACCGTCGAGGCATGTGACGTCGCCGACCGCACGGCCGTCGCAGACCTGCTGGCACGCCACGAAGTTCGCGCCGTCGTGCACACCGCCGGTGTCCTCGACGACGGCATCGTCGAGTCGCTCACGCCTGAACGTCTGACGAACGTGTTGCGTCCCAAGGTCGACGCCGCGTGGCACCTGCACGAGCTGACCAAGGACCTCGACGCCTTCGTCGTGTTCTCCTCGGTCGCGGGCACGATCGGCACGGCCGGTCAGGGCAACTACGCCGCCGCGAACGCGTTCCTCGACGCCCTGATGGAACATCGCCGCAGCGAGGGCCTCGCCGGCACGTCGCTCGCGTGGGGTCCGTGGATCGCGGGCATGCTGTCCGGCGCGGACGCGGAACGCATGGCGCGCACCGGAATCCCCGGCATCACCGTCGAGCAGGGCATCGAACTGTTCGACGCCGCAACAGGTGCGGGCAACGCGGTCCCGGTGCGCCTCGACCTGCCCGTGCTGCGCGGACGCGGCGACATCCCGCCGATGCTGCGCGGCCTCGTCAAGACCCGCCCGCGTCGCGCTGTCGCGGGTTCCACCTCGGCCGTCTCGCTGGTCAACCGGCTCGCGGGGCTGGACGAGAACGGGCGCCTGGAAGCGTTGCTGGACCTCGTGCGCGGCCAGGTCGCGACCGTTCTCGGCCACGCGGGGACCGACGAGATCGACCCCGGCCGTGCCTTCCAGTCACTGGGCTTCGACTCGCTGACCGCCGTCGAACTCCGCAACCAGCTCACCGCGGTCACCGGCCTGCGTCTGCCCGCGACACTGATCTTCGACTACCCGAACGCCGGTGTGCTGGCGGAATACCTGCGCGACGAACTCTTCGGCACCGACGCGATCGTGCCCGCCGCCGAGGTGCGTTCCGCGGTCTCCGACGACCCGATCGTGATCGTCGGGATGGCCTGCCGTTACCCGGGAGGCGTGTCGTCGCCGGAAGACCTGTGGCGCCTGGTCGTCGACGGCGTGGACGCGGTCACCGACTTCCCGACGAACCGCGGCTGGGACGTCGACGCGCTCTACCACCCCGACCCCGACCACATCGGCACCTCCTACACCCGCTCCGGCGGCTTCCTGCACGACGCACCGCTGTTCGACCCGGCGTTCTTCGGCATGTCCCCGCGCGAGGCCCTCGCCACCGACTCACAGCAGCGCCTGCTGCTGGAAACCGCCTGGGAATCCCTGGAACGTGCGGGCATCGACCCGGTCTCGTTGCGGGGCAGTGCGACGGGCGTGTTCGCCGGCGTCATGTACACGGACTACTCCGTCGTGATCAGCGGCAGCGAGTTCGAGGGCTACCAGAGCATGGGCAGCGCCGGTACGTTCGCGTCCGGCCGCGTCTCCTACACCTTCGGCTTCGAAGGGCCGGCCGTCACCGTCGACACCGCCTGCTCTTCTTCTTTGGTAGCACTGCACCTGGCTTCCCAGGCCCTGCGCAACGGCGAGTGCTCGCTGGCCCTGGCCGGTGGCGTGACCGTGATGTCGACGCCGTCCACGTTCGTCGAGTTCTCCCGCCAGCGCGGCCTTTCCGCGGACGGCCGCTGCAAGTCCTTCTCCGACGCGGCCGACGGTGTGGGCTGGTCCGAGGGCGTCGGCCTCCTCGTGCTGGAGCGCCAGTCCGACGCGATCCGCAACGGCCACACCATCCTCGCCGTCGTGCGCGGCTCGGCGATCAACCAGGACGGCGCCTCGAACGGCCTCACCGCCCCGAACGGCCCGTCGCAGCAACGCGTGATCCGCTCGGCCCTC
Source organism: Lentzea sp. NPDC054927 (assembly GCF_053610285.1). Classification (NCBI taxonomy): domain Bacteria; kingdom Bacillati; phylum Actinomycetota; class Actinomycetes; order Pseudonocardiales; family Pseudonocardiaceae; genus Lentzea; species Lentzea sp. NPDC054927. The sequence continues at coordinate 79,742 of NZ_JBSGXZ010000012.1, read as the reverse complement.
GCCTCCGCGGGCCTGTCCGTCGCCGACGTCGACGTGGTCGAGGCGCACGGCACCGGCACCACTCTGGGCGACCCCATCGAGGCTCAAGCGTTGCTCGCCGTCTACGGCCAGGACCGCCCGGCGCCGCTGCTGCTCGGCTCCGTCAAGTCCAACATCGGCCACTCGCAGGCCGCGGCGGGCGTCGCCGGCGTGATCAAGATGGTGCATGCGATGCGCCACGGCCTGGTCCCCGCGACCCTGCACGCCGACGAGCCCTCCACCCACGTGGACTGGGAGGCCGGCGACATCACCCTCGTCACCTCCACCACCTCGTGGCCCGAGGTCTCCCGCCCGCGCCGCGCGGGCGTCTCGTCGTTCGGCGTCTCGGGCACCAACGCCCACGTGATCATCGAGGCCACGCCGACCACTCAGGAATTGTCAGACCTGCCTGAGATGATTGGGATGGGGGGCAGTTCCCCCCAGGGGGCCAGCCAACCCGAATCGATCCAGCTGGGCGGCGCGGTGCCGTGGCTGGTGTCGGCGAAGTCGGCGACCGCGTTGGACTCGCAGGTGGCGCGGGTGCTGGAGCTGGACGGCGACTCGCGGGACATCGGGTACTCGCTCGCGTTGAAGACGCGGTTCGACCATCGGGCCGTGGTGCTCGGCGGGCAGGTCGTCGCCCAGGGCGTGGTGAGCGGGAAGCCGCTGGCGTACGTGTTCTCCGGGCAGGGTTCGCAGCGGCTGGGCATGGGCCGTGAGCTGTACGAGGCGTTCCCGGTGTTCGCGAGCGCGCTGGACGAGGTGTTGCAGCACCTCGAAGGCGTTCGCGACGTCATGTGGGGCGACGACGCCGAAGCGCTGAACCGGACCGGGCACACGCAGCCCGCGATCTTCGCGGTCCAGGTCGCGCTGTACCGGTTGCTCGAGTCGTTCGGCGTGCGGCCTTCGAAGGTCGCCGGGCATTCAATCGGTGAGATCGCCGCCGCGCACGTTGCCGGAGTGCTCGGTCTCGGGGATGCGGCGAAGCTCGTCCGGGCGCGGGCGAGCCTCATGCAGAACCTCCCGGCCGGCGGCGCGATGGTGTCGGTCATCGCCTCCGAAGAAGAGGTGCGCGCGCATTTGACCGATGGCGTGTCCATTGCCGCCGTCAACGGGCCGCGGTCGATCGTGATCGCCGGCATCGAGGAAGAGGTTCTCGCCCTCGCGGACAGGTGGAAGGGCAAGCGGCTGAAGGTCAGCCACGCGTTCCACTCGCCGTTGATGGAGCCGATGCTCGACGACTTCCGCGCGGCGATCGCGGACATCGAGTTCTCCGAGCCGGTTGTCCAGATGTCGACATCCGGGCAAGTGAATACAGTCGACTACTGGGTCAACCACGTGCGTGACGTCGTGCGGTTCCACGACAACGTCACTCGGCTGGGTGACGTCACGCTGGTCGAGATCGGTCCCGACGCGCAGTTGACGGCGATGGTTGACGGGTTGATTCCGACGTTGACGCGCGTCAAGTCTGATGTTGAGTCAATGTTGACTGCACTCAGTCAAGTACATGTTGACGGAATCAACGTTGACTGGACGCAGCTGTATACCGGCGGTCGACGAGTCGACGTGCCCACTTACGCGTTCGACCACCAGTCGTTCTGGCCGGAGAACACCGCGAAGTCGGACGTCCGGTCGGCAGGGCTGGGCGCGGTGGAGCACCCGTTGCTCGGTGCCGCGGTCGAACTCGCCGGAGGGGCGGGCCACCTGTTCACGGCGCGGCTGTCGCGACGGTCGTGGCTGGCCGACCACACCGTGCACGGTGCAGCGCTCGTGCCGGGTGCGGCCCTGGTCGAACTCGCGCTGCGGGCGGCGGACGAGGTCGGGCTCGATCGCGTCGAGGAGCTCACGCTCGCCGCGCCGCTGGTGCTGCCGGAGAGCGGTGGCGTCCAGGTTCAGCTGATCGTGGGGGTCGAGGAGAACGGCCGCCGGTCGATCTCCGTGTACTCGCGTGCCGAGAGCGCGGTCGACGAGCCGTGGACGGAGCACGCCACCGGTGTGCTCGGATCCGGCGCCGTGATCGCTGAGGTTGGCAAGTGGCCTCCCCTCGCGGAGGCGATCGACGTCACGGACGCCTACGAGCGGTTCGCCGAGAACGGGTTCGGGTACGGGCCTGCGTTCCAGGGGCTGCGGGCGGCGTGGCGGGACGGCGACACCGTGTTCGCCGAGGTCGCGTTGCCCGAGGGTGTGACGGTGGGCGGCTTCGGGCTGCACCCGGCGCTCCTCGACTCGGCCCTGCACGCCGCGTTGCTCGTCGACGGCGGCGCCGGGTTGCCGTTCTCGTGGGAAGGCGTCTCGCTGCACGCGACCGGCGCGACGGCGTTGCGCGTCAAGCTCACCCGCAACGGCGGCAACCTCGCCATCGCCCTCGCGGACACCACCGGTGCACCGGTCGCGTCGGTGGACGCACTGGTGGTGCGCGCGGTGTCGGCCGACCAACTCGGCACGACCGACCGCGACTCGTTGTTCCAGCTGGACTGGGTCGACATCGAGGTGCCGAAAGAGCCCGCGGCGGACGTCGTGGTAGAGCATGTCGCTGCTGAGGGGGAGGTCGTCGAGGCCACGCATGCCCTGGTGGCGCAAGCGTTGGCGCGGCTGCAGGAGTGGATCGCCGACGAGAGGCCCGAAAAGCTGGTGTTCGTCACCGGCAAGGGATGCCTGGCGGGCGCGGCGGTGCGCGGACTGGTGCGGTCGGCGCAGACCGAGCACCCCGGGCGGTTCGGCATCATCGACACCGACTCCGGCGAGCTCGTCGCGCGGGCGTTGGGCATCGACGAGCCCGAGCTGATCATCCGTGACGGCGTCGTGCAGGCCGCTCGCCTCGCGCGGGCGGCAGGCACGCAGCGCGAGGTCACCTGGCAGGGACCGGTGCTGATCACCGGCGGCACCGGCGGTCTGGGCGGTGTCATCGCGAAACATCTTGTCGCGCAGGGTGTTGACGAGCTGGTGCTGGTCAGCCGGCGTGGCGAGAAGCCCGCGTGGGCAGACGAGCTGGACGCGCGTGTCACCGTCGCGAAATGCGATGTGTCGGACCGCAAGGCCGTGCAGAAGCTGCTGAAGAAGCACCCGGTCCGGTCGATCGTGCACGCCGCCGGTGTGCTGGACGACGGTGTGATCGAGTCGCTCACGCCGGAACGTCTCACGAAGGTCCTCAAGCCGAAGGTCGACGCCGCCTGGAACCTGCACGAGCTGGCGGGTGACCTCGACCGGTTCGTGCTCTTCTCGTCCGTCGCCGGCACGCTCGGCAGCGCGGGGCAGGGCAACTACGCGGCGGCCAACGCGTTCCTCGACGCCCTCGCCGCGCACCGGCCGAACACCGTGTCGCTGGCCTGGGGCGCCTGGGAAGGCGGCATGGCCGGGCATCTGTCCGAAGTGGACGCCGAACGCATGCGCCGCGCCGGCATGCCGCCGATCGCGGTCGAGCAGGGCGTCGAGTTGTTCGACACGGCCCTCGCACACGGGGGCGCCGCGTTGGCGCCGTTCCGGCTCGACCTCGCGGTGCTGCGGGCGAAGGGCGAGGTGGCGCCGGTGCTGCGCGGCCTGGTCCGGACGCGCTCGAAGCGTGCGGTCGCGGGTTCGGACACCGCGGTCACGCTCGTCTCCCGCCTCTCGGCGATGTCCGAAGCAGACCGGCTGGCGGCGTTGCTCGACGTCGTTCGCACTGAGGTCGCGGGCGTTCTCGGGCACGGCGGTGCACACTCTGTCGATCCGGCGCACCAGTTCCGCGACCTCGGGTTCGACTCGCTGACCGCCGTCGAGCTGCGCAACCGGCTGACGGCGTCCACCGGCATCCGCCTGCCCGCGACGCTGATCTTCGACTACCCGACGTCCGGAGCGCTGGCGTCCTACCTGCGCGATGAACTGCTCGGCGGCGTCGCGGTCACCCCGGACCTGCCCGCGCCGGTGTCCATTTCGGACGATCCGATCGTGATCGTCGGCATGGCCTGCCGCTATCCCGGTGGTGTCACGACGCCGGAGGAGCTGTGGCGGCTCGTGATGGACGAGGTCGACGCGGTCACCGCGTTCCCGTCCGACCGCGGCTGGGACCTCGAAGGCCTGTACCACCCGGATCCCGACCACATCGGCACCTCGTACACGCGCTCCGGTGGCTTCCTGCACGACGCGGCCGAGTTCGATCCGTCGTTCTTCGGCATGTCGCCGCGTGAGGCGCTGGCCACCGACACCCAGCAGCGTCTGCTGCTGGAAACCGCGTGGGAGGCCATCGAACGCGCTGGCATCGACCCGACGTCGTTGCGGGGCAGCGCGACCGGTGTGTTCACCGGCTTGATGTACAACGACTACCAGTCCGTCGTCGGTGGCGGCGACATGGAAGGGCACCAGGGCCAGGGCAGCGCGGGCAGCGTCGCGTCGGGCCGCGTGTCCTACGTGTTCGGGTTCGAGGGACCCGCGGTCACCGTCGACACGGCGTGCTCGTCGTCGCTGGTCGCGATGCACTGGGCGATCCAGTCGCTGCGGTCGGGGGAGTGCTCGCTGGCGCTGGCCGGCGGCGTGACGGTGATGTCCACGCCGTCGACGTTCATCGAGTTCTCGCGCCAGCGCGGTGTTTCTGAGGACGGCCGCTCCAAGGCGTTCTCAGACTCCGCGGACGGCGTCGGCTGGGCCGAGGGCATCGGCCAGGTCGTGCTGGAGCGCCAGTCCGACGCGCTGCGCAACGGTCACCGGATCCTTGCTGTGGTTCGTGGTTCCGCGGTCAACCAGGACGGTGCTTCGAACGGGTTGACCGCGCCGAACGGCCCGTCGCAGCAACGGGTGATCCGCGCGGCGCTGGCCTCGGCCGGCCTGTCCGTCGCCGATGTCGACGCCGTCGAGGCGCACGGCACCGGAACGCCGCTCGGCGACCCGATCGAGGCCCAGGCGCTGCTCGCCACCTACGGCCAGGACCGCGCCGAACCGCTGCTGCTCGGCTCGATCAAGTCGAACATCGGCCACTCGCAGGCCGCTGCCGGTGTCGCGTCGGTGATCAAGATGGTGCAGGCGCTGCGCCACGGCGTGCTGCCACGCACCCTGCACGTCACCGAACCGTCGTCGCACGTCGACTGGGAGGCCGGCGACGTCGAACTGCTGACCTCGACTCGCTCCTGGCCCGAGGTCTCTCGCGCGCGCCGCGCGGGTGTCTCGTCGTTCGGTGTCTCTGGCACGAACGCGCACGTGATCTTGGAGGCTCCGAGCGGTCAGGAATTGTCAGACCTGCCTGAGATGATTGGGATGGGGGGTAGTTCCCCCCAGGGGGCCAGCCAACCCGGATCGATTCAGGCGGGGGCGGGCGGGCGCGGTGCGGGCAGTGACAGCGGTGACGACAGCTGTGACGGCGTGCCGTGGCTGGTGTCGGCGAAGTCGGCGGAGGCGTTGACAGCCCAGGTCGAGCGGGTCAGGGCGGTGGAGGCGGACGCGGTCGACGTCGGGTTCACGCTGGCGGCGCGCGCGAGTTTCGACCACCGGGCGGTGGTCATCGGGGAAGACGTGATCGCCGGCCAGGTCACGACCGCGGGCAAGACCGTGTTCGTGTTCCCCGGCCAGGGTTCGCAGTGGGTCGGCATGGGCCGTGAGTTGCTGGCCACCAACGAGGTGTTCGCGCGCTGGATCGCGGAGTGCGACGCGGCGTTGCGGCCGTTCGTCAGCTGGTCGCTGATCGAGGTGCTCCAGGACGAGCAGCCACTGGACCAGGTCGACGTCGTGCAGCCCGTGCTGTGGGCGGTCATGGTGTCGCTGGCCGAGGTGTGGCGCTCGTACGGCGTTGAGCCGCACGCGGTTGTCGGGCACTCGCAGGGCGAGATCGCGGCGGCAGCGGTCGCCGGGGCGCTCAGCCTGGAGGACGCGGCGCGGGTGGTGGCGTTGCGTTCGCAGGCCGTTGACGAGGCGTTGTCGCGGCGTGGCGGCATGTTGTCGGTGTCGCTGCCCGTGGATGAGGTGCGGCCACGGATCGCGCGCTACGAGGACAGGGTCGCGGTCGCGGCAGTCAACGGGCCGCGGTCGACCGTGGTCGCGGGCGAGGTCGAGGCGCTCGCGGAGATCGTGGCCGAGTGCGTGGCGCAGGACGTCCGGGCGCGGATGATCGCGGTGGACTACGCGTCGCACACCCCGCAAGTCGAGGCGATCCGCGAGCGGGTGCTGGCGGATCTCGCGAGCATCGAGCCGCGGACCGGCACGGTTCCGTTGTACTCCACGGTCACCGGCGAGCCGATCGACACCGCGATCATGGACGCCGGCTACTGGTTCACGAACCTGCGGCAGACCGTCGAGTTCCAGAACGCCACGAACGCCTTGCTGCGCGACGGTTTCCGGTTCTTCGTCGAGCCCAGCGCACACCCGGTGCTGACGATCGGCGTCGAGCAGACCGCAGGAGACCACGACGCCGTGGTGCTCGGAACGTTGCGGCGCAACGAGGGTGGGCGCGAGCAACTGGTCAAGGCGCTCGCACAGGCCTACGTGAGCGGCCTGAACGTCACGTGGGACGAGTTCTTCAGCGGCGGCAAGCTGATCGACCTGCCGACGTACGCGTTCCAGCGGCAACGGTTCTGGCCGGCCGGGCAGATTCGGTCCGGCGACGCGTCGGGACTCGGGCTCAGCGCGATCGAGCACCCGTTGCTCGGCGCGGAGGTCAGCATCGCGGGCGGCGGCGACGTGCTGTTCACGTCGAGGCTGTCGACGCGCTCGCACCCGTGGCTCGCGGATCACGTCGTCAGCGGCACGGTTCTGTTGCCCGGCACGGCGTTCGTCGAGCTCGCGGTCAGGGCCGGTGACGAGGTCGGCTGCGAGAAGCTCGACGAGCTCACGATTTCCGCACCGCTCGTGCTCGACGGATCCGTGCAGCTGCAGGTCGCGGTGCGCGCCGAGGACGCCAGCGGACGCCGGCCGGTGGTGATCTACTCGCGCGCCGACGACGACGCGCCGTGGATCGAGCACGCGTCCGGCTCGCTCTCGCAAGGCAGCACCACAAACGACTTCGATGCGAGCGTGTGGCCGCCGAGCGCGGAAAGCGTTGACGTCGAAGGAGCTTACGAACGGTTCGCGGACATGGGCTTCGAATACGGGCCCGCGTTCCAGGGACTCCGTGCGGTGTGGCGCGACGGCGACGACGTCTACGCCGAGGTCACCACGCCCGGCGACACCACGGGCTTCGGGCTGCACCCGGCGCTGCTGGACTCGGCGCTGCACGCGGCGTTGCTCGCGAAGGACGGCGCTGGACTGCCGTTCTCCTGGGAAGGCGTGTCGCTGCACGCCACCGGCGCGACGGAGCTGCGGGTTCGGCTGCGCTCCCACGGTGACGCGATGGAGATCGCGCTCGCCGACACCACTGGCCAGCCGGTCGCGACCGTCGAGTCGCTCGTCGTGCGGCCCGTTGCGTTGCCGCAGAACGAGGTCGACCGTGACTCGCTGTTCCGGGTCGAATGGACGCCAGTCGCGTTGCCGTCCGAAGCGGCGGAAGGCGTTGTGATCGAGCACGTCGTGGGCGACGGCAACGTCATCGAGTCGACGCGCGCGCTCACGACTCGCGTGCTCGCCAAACTCCAGGAGTGGATCTCCGCCGAACGTGCCGAGCGCCTGGCTTTCGTGACACGCGAAGGGGATCTGGCCGCGCAGGCGGTGTGGGGACTGGTGCGATCGGCGCAGACCGAGCACCCCGGCCGGTTCGTGCTGGCCGACATCGACGACGATGCTGTTCTGCCGCAGGCGCTTGCCGCCGATGAGCCGCAGATTCGCGTCAGGCAAGGGCAGGTGCTGGCGCCACGACTTCAGCGCGCCGCGGCGACGCGGGAGGTCACCTGGGAAAGCCCCGTGCTGATCACCGGCGCCGGCGGGCTCGGTGGCGTGATCGCGCAGCACCTCGTCGCCGAGCACGGTGTGACGGAGTTGATCCTGGCCAGCCGGAGCGGCAAGAAACCCGACTGGGATGTGGACGCGACCGTCAAGGTCGTCAAGTGCGATGTCAGTGACCGCAAGGCGCTGCAACGGTTGTTGAAGAAGCACACCGTGAAGTCGGTCGTGCACACGGCGGGCGTGCTGGACGACGGCGTGATCGAATCGCTGACGCCGGAACAGTTCGACACCGTGCTGCGGCCCAAGGTCGACGCCGCCTGGCACCTGCACGAACTGTTGCCGGAAGCCAAGATCGTGCTGTTCTCGTCCGCCGCGGGCATCCTCGGCGGCGCCGGACAGGGCAACTACGCGGCGGGCAACGCGTTCCTCGACGCGCTCGCCGAGCACCGCCCGAACACCGTGTCGCTCGCGTGGGGCACGTGGGAGGCCACGATTGGCCTCACCGGTTCGCTGACCGACGCCGACCGCGAACGCCTGGTTCGCGCCGGCATGCCGCCGATCACCCCGTCGCAGGGCACCGCGCTGTTCGACGCGGCGGTGGCCAGCGGTGAAGCGGTGCTGCTGCCCGCTCGCCTTGACCTCGCGACGTTGCGAGCGCAGGGCGACGTGCCAACGTTACTGCGCGGCCTGATCCGGACTCGCGCCCGTCGCGCGGTGGCCGGTTCGGACACCGCGACTGGCCTCGCCGCGAAGCTGCGGCCGTTGGGTGACACCGAACGTCTCGACGTGCTGCTCGACCTGATTCGTGCGCAGGTCAGCGCCGTGCTGGCACTGGAGAACTTCGACGCCGGGCGGGCGTTCCGCGACCTCGGGTTCGACTCGCTCACCGCCGTCGACCTGCGCAACCGCCTCACCGCCGTCACCGGGCTGCGGCTGCCCGCGACGCTCGTGTTCGACTATCCGACCGCTCACGTGCTGGCGACGTTCCTGCGCGACGAGCTCTTCGGTGCGGACAGCGGCGATGTCGTTGCCATGCGGACGGTTTCGGATGACGACCCGATCGTCGTCGTGGGCATGGCGTGCCGGTTCCCCGGTGGTGTCAGCACGCCCGAGGACCTGTGGCGGCTGGTGCTGGACGGCACGGACGCGATCTCCGAGTTCCCGTCCGACCGCGGCTGGGACCTCGACTCCTTGTTCTCCGGCAACGACATCGGCACCTCGTCGACGCGGCTCGGCGGCTTCCTGCACGACGCGGGCGAGTTCGACCCGGCGTTCTTCGGGATGTCGCCGCGGGAAGCTCTGGCCACCGACTCCCAGCAGCGCCTGCTGCTGGAAACGGCCTGGGAGGCGTTCGAACGCGCCGGGATCGACCCGGTTTCGTTGCGCGGCAGCGACACCGGCGTGTTCGCGGGCGTGATGTACAACGACTACGCGCAGCTGCTCGGGGGTGAGTTCGAGGGCCACCACGGCACCGGTTCGTCGCCGTCGGTGGCGTCCGGCCGGGTGTCCTATGTGCTCGGTCTGGAAGGACCGGCCGTCACCATCGACACGGCCTGCTCGTCGTCTTTGGTCGCGATGCACCTCGCCGCGCAGTCGCTGCGGACGGGAGAGTCGTCGCTGGCGCTCGCCGGTGGTGTCGCGGTGATGTCGACGCCCGCGACGTTCATCGAGATCTCCCGGCAGCGCGGCGTGTCGTCGGACGGACGGTGCAAGGCGTTCTCCGAGGGCGCGGACGGCACCGGCTTCTCCGAGGGTGTCGGCCTGCTCGTGCTGGAACGGCAGTCGGACGCCGTGCGCAACGGCCACAACGTCCTCGCGGTGCTGAAGGGCACCGCCGTCAACCAGGACGGCGCCTCCAACGGCCTGACCGCACCAAATGGTCCTTCGCAGCAACGGGTGATCCGCGCTGCTTTGGCGGCGGCCGGCCTGTCGCCGCTGGACGTCGACGCCGTCGAGGCGCACGGCACCGGCACCTCGCTGGGCGACCCGATCGAGGCGCAGGCGCTGCTCGCCGTCTACGGGCAGGAGCGCCCCGAGCCGCTCTACCTCGGCTCGATCAAGTCGAACATCGGCCACACGCAGTCGGCCGCCGGTGTCGCCGGTGTCATCAAGATGATCATGGCGCTGCGCAACGGCGTGCTCCCGCAGACCCTGCACGTCACCGCGCCGTCGTCGCACATCGAATGGGACGCGGGCGCCGTCGAGCTGCTCACGTCGTCCCGCGACTGGCCGGCCGTCTCACGCCCCCGTCGCGCGGGTGTGTCGTCGTTCGGCATCAGCGGCACGAACGCGCACGTGATCTTGGAAGCGCCGGCCGGGTCGTCTTCCTCTGGCAAGGAATTGTCAGACCTGCCTGAGATGATTGGGATGGGGGGTGGTTCCCCCCAGGGGGCCGGCCAATCGGGATCGATTCCGTTGGGCGTGCCGGTTCCGCTGGTGGTGTCGGCGAAGTCGGCCGGGTCGTTGCGCGCTCAGGTCGAACGGGTCAAAGCGCTGGTGGCGAGCGGGGTGCCGGCGAACGACGTCGGGTTCTCGCTGGCCGCGCGCAGCAGGTTCGACCAGCGCGCGGTGATCGTCGGCGACGAGGTCGTCGAGGGTGCTGTCGTGCCGGGCGCGGGCCCGGTGTTCGTGTTCCCCGGACAGGGCAGCCAGTGGCACGGCATGGCGGTCGAGCTGCTCGACGAGGACGAGACGTTCGCGCGGTGGATGGCCGAGGCGGATCGCGCGATCGCGGAGCACGTCGGCTGGTCGGTCATCGACGTCCTCAGGGGCGAGGCCGAGCTGCTGGAGCGCATCGAGATCCTGCAGCCCGCGCTGTTCGCGATCATGATCTCGCTCGCCCAGACGTGGCGCGCGAACGGCGTCGAACCCGCGGCCGTCGTCGGCCACTCGCAGGGTGAGATCGCCGCCGCCTACATCGCGGGCGCGCTCAGCCTGGAGCAGGCCGCGCTCATCGTGGTCAAGCGGTCGCAGCTGTTCGCGGACGAGCTCGTCGGCAACGGCGCGGTCGCCAGCATCGCCCTGCCCTCGAGCGAAGTCGAGAAGCTGCTGCCGGACGAGCTGGCGATCGCGGGCGTCAACAGCCCGCACGCCTGCACGGTCGCCGGTGCGATCCCGGCGCTGGAGGAGTTCGTCGCGAGCTGCGTCGCCAAGGACATCCGCGCCCGCGTGATCGGCTCGACGGTCGCCTCGCACTGCGCGCAGGTCGACCGCCTCCGCGACCAGATCATGGAGCTCTTCGCGGACATCACGCCGCAGACCAGCAGCGTGCCGTTCTACTCGACCGTCACGGCCGGGCGGATCGACACCGCGAGCCTCGACGCCGAGTACTGGTTCCAGAACGCCCGGCAGCCGGTCAGCTTCGCGAAGGTCGTCGAGCAGCTCGTGCGGGACGGCCACCGCGTGCTCATCGAGTCGAGCGCCCATCCCGTGCTCATGCTGCCCGCCCAGCAGACCGCGGAGGCGATCAGCACCGAGATCGTCGCGATCGGCTCACTGCGCCGCGACCAGGGCGACCGGCACCGGTTCACGACCTCGCTCGCCGAGGCGTGGGTCGCGGGTCTCGACGTCCAGTGGCGCTACCCCGGCGGCAAGAACACCCTGCTGCCCACCTATCCGTTCGACCACCAGCGGTTCTGGCCAGAACCGCTGGTCAGGGACACCTCCGACCCGGTCGACGCCGAGTTCTGGGAACTCGTCGACAACGGCGGCCTCGAGGACATGGGCGTCGAGCAGGGCGTCGCGCAAACGCTCGCGCAGTGGCGCAACCGCCGCAAGTCCGAGTCCACAATGGACACTTGGCGGTACCGCGACCAGTGGACCCCGGTCACCGTCACGGGAACCCCGACCGGCACGTGGCTCGTCGTCACGTCCGGCACCCAAGCGCGGGACGTCATCAACGCGCTGGACGCCACGCATCTCGACGTCGACGAGCAGATCAGCCGCGCGGACCTCGTCCAGCGACTGCCCGAGACGATCGACGGCGTCATCGCGATGACCGGCCTGCAAGCGACGATCACGCTGGTCCAGGCACTGGCCGAAGCCGGCGTCACCGCACCGATCTGGGCCGTCACCCGCAACGCGGTCGCGGTCGGCACGGAAATCGTGGACCCGGCGCAGACCGCGATCTGGGGTCTCGGCCGTGTCGCCGCTCTCGACCTGCCGCGCCGCTGGGGTGGCCTGATCGACCTGCCAGCGACGCTGGAAGGCAAGACCGCGCAACGGTTCGCGGCCGCGTTGACCGGCACCGAGGACCAGGTCGCCATCCGGGACAACGGTGTGTTCGCCCGCCGTCTCGTCCGCACGAACGCCCACCACAGCCCGGACTTCCAGGCATCCGGCACGGTGCTGATCACCGGTGGCACGGGTGCGCTCGGCGGGCATGTCGCCCGCTGGATGGCCGAGGCAGGCGCCGAGCATCTGGTGCTCACCAGCCGCCGCGGACTCGACGCTCCCGGCGCGGCGGAACTCAAGGCAGAGCTGGAAGGCACCACACGCGTCACCGTCGCGGCTTGCGACGCGGCGGACCGTGACGCCCTGGCAGCCCTGCTCGCGGGCATCGACGACCTCACGACGGTCGTGCACGCGGCGGGCATCGGCACCGGTGACGCCCCGATCGACGAGCTGCGATACGAGGACGTCACCGCGCTGCTCGACACGAAGATCACCGCGGCCCGGCACCTGCACGAACTGGCCCCGCACGCACGGTTCATCCTGTTCTCGTCGGGTGCGGCGAGCTGGGGCAGTGGTGGCCAGCCCGCGTACGGCGCGGCCAACGCCTACCTCGACGGCCTCGCCCACCTGCGGCGCTCGCAGGGCCTGCCGGCGACGTCGATCGCGTGGGGTGCGTGGGCGGAAGCCGGCATGGCCGCCGATCACGGCATGTACGAGGCGCTGCAACGGATCGGCATCGGCTCGATGCCGCCGGAGCTCGCGATGCGGGTGCTGCGCCAGGCCGTCGCGGACGACCAGACCCAGCTCACCGTCACCAACATCGACTGGGCGAAGTTCGCGCCGAGCTTCACCGCCGAACGCCCGAGCCCGCTGCTCACCGGCATCCCCGAAGTGCGTCAAGCGCTGGCCGAGGAGCCCGTCGAGGAGTCGGAGCTCAAGCAGCGGCTGGCGAAGCTCACCGAAGCCGAACGTGACCGCGCGCTGCTCGACCTGGTCCGCGCCGAGGCCGCCAAGACGCTGGGCTACGCGGAAAGCGACCAGGTCCCGGTCGGCAGGGCGTTCCGCGAGCTGGGCTTCGACTCGGTCACCGCGGTCGAGATGCGCAACCGCCTCAAGACCGCGACCGGCCTCGCGCTGCCCGCGACGCTGGTGTTCGACTATCCGACCGCGATGACGCTTTCCCAGCACCTGCGGGACGAGCTGTTCGGTGGCACGCAACAGGTCGAGGTCCGCGCGGCCACGCACGCCACGGACGACCCGATCGCGATCGTCGGTATCGGCTGCCGCTACCCCGGTGGCGTGACGACGCCGGAAGCGTTGTGGGACCTGGTGTTCGAGGGTCGTGACGTGATCTCCCGGTTCCCGGCCGACCGCGGCTGGGACCTGGAACGGCTCGCCAGCACGACGTTCGAGGGCGGCTTCCTCGACGCCGTCGCCGACTTCGACGCGGGCTTCTTCGGCATCTCGCCGCGCGAGGCCGTCGTGATGGACCCGCAGCAACGCCTGCTGCTCGAAACGTCGTGGGAGGCCCTGGAACGCGCGGGCATCGACCCGACCTCGCTGAAGGGCAGCCTGACCGGCGTCTTCGTCGGCACCACCGGCCAGGACTACGAATCGCTGCTCAACCGCTCGCTGGAGGAGACCGGTCCGTACGCGACGACCGCGTTCTCGGCTTCGGTGCTGTCCGGTCGCATCTCCTACCTGCTCGGGCTGGAAGGCCCTGCGGTCACCATCGACACGGCGTGCTCGTCGTCGCTCGTCGCCATGCACTGGGCTTCGCAGGCCTTGCGCAACGGTGAGTGCGACCTGGCGCTGGCCGGTGGTGTCGCGGTCATGACCACGCCCAACGCCTACTCGGCGTTCACGGCGGCCGGCGGACTCGCGGCGGACGGCCGTTGCAAGGCGTTCTCCGAGGCTGCGGACGGCACCGGCTGGTCAGAAGGCGCCGGTGTGATTCTGCTGGAACGGTTGTCGGACGCCCAGCGCAACGGCCACGAGGTGCTCGCGATCCTGCGCGGCTCCGCGATCAACCAGGACGGCGCGTCGAACGGCCTGACCGCGCCGAACGGCCCTTCGCAGCAGCGCGTGATCCGGCAGGCCCTTGCGAACGCCGGATTGCAACCGTCCGAAGTGGACGCGGTGGAAGCGCACGGCACGGGCACGACGTTGGGCGACCCGATCGAGGCGCAGGCAGTGCTCGCGACGTACGGGCAGAACCGGGAAACGCCGCTGCTGCTCGGCTCCATCAAGTCGAACCTCGGCCACCCGCAGTCGGCCGGTGGTGTCGCCGGTGTCATCAAGATGGTGATGGCGCTGCGCAACAACGTGCTGCCGCAGACGCTGCACGTCGACGCGCCGTCGTCCAATGTGGAGTGGCAGACCGGCAACGTCGAACTGCTCACCGAACGCCGTGACTGGCCCGTCAACGGCCACCCGCGCCGCGCCGGTGTCTCGTCGTTCGGTGTCTCCGGCACGAACGCGCACGTGATCATCGAAGAGGCGCCGGGTCACACGGCTCCGGTTCCCGAAGTCACCAGTTCGGCTTCGGTGGTGCCGTTGATCGTGTCCGGGCGGTCCGAGGAAGCGCTGGCCGACCAGCTCGCGCGCCTTGGCACTGTTGATGCCTCGCAGCTTGACCTCGCCTACTCGCTCGCGGTGTCGCGCAGCGCGTTCGAGCACCGGGTGGTGCTCGTCGACGGCGTCGAGATCGCCAGGGGAGAGGCGGGCGAGCGCGATCTGGCGCTGTTGTTCACGGGTCAGGGCTCGCAGCGGCTCGGCATGGGACGTGACCTGTACGAGCGGTTCCCGGTGTTCGCCGACGCGTTCGACGCGGTGCTCGCGCATCTCGACCCGGCGCTGCGGTCGATCATGTGGGGCGAGGACGCGGACGCGCTGGACCAGACCGGCAACGCCCAGCCCGCGATCTTCGCGCTGGAAGTGGCGCTGTACCGGCTGGCGGAGTCGTTCGGGATCAGGGCGGACCGGCTCGCCGGCCATTCGATCGGCGAGATCGCGGCCGCGCACGTCGCCGGGGTGTTCAGCCTCGAGGACGCGTGCACGCTGATCTCCGCGCGGGCCTCGCTGATGCAGGCGTTGCCGACCGGTGGCGCGATGATCGCGATCGAGGCGAGCGAGGACGAGATCACGCCGCTGCTCACCGCCGGTGTGTCGATCGCGGCGGTCAACGGGCCGAACGCCGCGGTCATCGCCGGTGTTGAACAGGAGGTGCGTGCGATTGCCGAACAACTCAACAGTTCTACGGCGCGCAAGTCCAAGCAGCTCAAGGTGTCGCACGCGTTCCACTCGCCGCTGATGGAACCGATGCTGGACGACTTCCGCGCGGCCATCGCCGGTATTTCGTTCAACGATCCGACGATCCCGTTGCTGGCTGGCGGGATTGTTCACCAACCCGAGTACTGGGTGCGGCACGTGCGGGAGACCGTGCGGTTCCACGACACCGTGTGCGCGCTCGACGGCAGCACGTTCCTGGAGATCGGCCCAGACGGCGTGCTGTCCGCGATGGTCAGCGGTATCCCGTTGCTGCGCAAGGACCGCGGTGAGGAGCAGGCGTTCGTCGCCGGGCTCGCCCGCCTGCACGTCAGCGGCACGTCTGTGGACTGGAGCACGCTGTTCGAGGGCACGGGCGCGCGGCGGGTCGACCTGCCGACGTACGCGTTCCAGCACGAGCGATACTGGCCGACCGTGCTCGACGTCGCGCCGGTCGACCGTGCGAGGTCCACAGTGGACTCGTGGCGCCATCGCGAGTCGTGGGAACGGATCACGCCGCGTGGTTCTGCATCCGGCAACTGGCTCGTGTTCGGCGCTGAGGACGACTTCGCGCGCGAGGTTGCGGCGGCTGTTGGCGGCACCGTGGTGCAAGAGGTTCCGGAGACGCCGTTCGACGGGATCGTCTCGCTGCTGGGGTTGGACGACGAGGTCGACGCGAACGGCGTGCCGCGCGGTGTGATCGCGACGATGGAGCTGGTCCAATCGTTGGCGCGCAAGGGTGTCAGCGCGCCGGTGTGGGCGGTGACGCGGGGCGCGCAGACCAGCGCGACGCAGAGCGCGGTCTGGGGTCTCGGCCGAGTCGCGGCCCTCGAACTGCCTGCGCAGTGGGGCGGTCTGATCGACATCACCGGCGATGTCACGCAACTGGCAGCGGTGCTCGTGGGCGACGAGGCCGAGGTCGAAATCCGGGAAGACGGTGTGTTCGCGCGACGTTACGAGGCTGCGCGGCCGACCGACGCGATGTGGGAGCCGCACGGCACCGTCATCGTCACCGGCGGCACGGGCGCGCTCGGCACGCACGTTGCCCGCGATCTCAAGGAACGCGGCGTCGAGAAGATCGTGCTGGTCAGCCGGCGCGGTCTCGATGCGCCGGGTGCTGTTGAGCTGCAAGCCGAACTGGGTGCGGAGATCGTGGCGTGCGACGTCGCGGACCGAGCGGCCGTGCAGGAGTTGCTGGAGCAGTACCCGCCGAACGCCATCGTGCACACGGCAGGCGTACTCAGCGACGGCGTATTGGAAGGCCTTGCACCGGAGCGGTTCGCGGACGTGTTCCGCTCGAAGGTCGCGTCGGCGCTGGTGCTCGACGAGCTGACCCGTGAGCTCGAACTGGGCGCGTTCGTGCTGTTCTCGTCGGTCGCGGGCGCTCTGGGCAACCCCGGTCAGGCCAACTACGCGGCCGCCAACGCCGTGCTCGACGCGATCGCGCGGGAGAGGCGAGCCTCGGGTCTGCCCGCGACGTCGATCGCGTGGGGTGCGTGGGCCGGCTCCGGCATGGCCGACGGCGTGGGCGCCGACCTGAGCGCGATCACGATGCGGCCGGAGCTGGCCGTGGAGTCGATGTGGCGAGCGGTCGCTGAGGACGCGCCGACCGTCGCCATCGCGATCTTGCCCGAGAAGCCCAAGGCACGGAAGAAGGTTGCCGTCGGCGGCGATGTGCTGGAGATCGTGCGCACGGCCGTCGCGTCGGTGCTCGGGTACGCCGGGCCGCAGGCGGTGGGTGTGGACAAGGAGTTCCGGGACCTCGGGTTCGACTCGCTGACCGCAGTCGAGCTGCGCAACCAGCTGTCGGCGGCGACGGGCAAGACGCTGCCCGCGTCGCTGGTCTACGACTACCCGACGCCACGCCGCCTCGCCGATCATCTGCGCGGTGGAGTGGTCGAGGCGGCGGTGACGTCTGCTCGCGCCGACGAACCGATCGCGATCGTCGGGATGGCGTGCCGGTTCCCCGGTGACGTGAACACACCCGAACAGCTGTGGCAGCTGCTGCTCGACGGGCGTGACGGCATGGGCGCGTTCCCCGCCGACCGCGACTGGGACGTCGAGTCGGTGCTGTCGACGTCGATCACGCGGGAGGCCGGGTTCCTCGCCGGGACCGCGGACTTCGACCCGGCGTTCTTCGGGATCTCGCCGCGTGAGGCGATGGCCATGGACCCGCAGCAGCGGTTCCTGCTGGAGACGACGTGGGAGGCGCTGGAGCGGGTCGGCGTGGATCCCCAGTCGTTGCGCGGATCGCAGACCGGTGTGTTCGTCGGCACGAACGGCCAGGACTACGCGACGTTGCTGACGTCGTCGGCGGAGGACACCGAGGGCCACGCGGCAACGGGTCTCGCGGCGTCGGTGATCTCAGGCCGGCTGTCTTACACGTTCGGCTTCGAGGGGCCGGCCGTCACCGTCGACACGGCGTGCTCCGCCTCTCTCGTGGCCATGCATCTCGCGGTGCAGGCGTTGCGCGGCGGTGAATGTTCGCTCGCGGTGTCCGGTGGCGCGACCATCATGACCACGCCGTACGCGTTCGCCGAGCTCACCCGCCAGGGCGCTCTCGCCGCGAACGGCCGGTCGAAGGCGTTCTCCGACGACGCGGACGGCGCCGGCTGGTCCGAGGGCGTCGGCATGGTCGTGCTGGAACGGCTGTCCGACGCGGTCCGCAACGGCCACCAGGTGCTCGCGGTGATCCGCGGTTCGGCCGTCAATCAGGACGGCGCGTCCAACGGCTTGACCGCGCCCAACGGTCCGTCGCAGCAGCGGGTGATCCGTGCTGCTCTCGCGAACGCCGGTCTGGCCGTTGGTGATGTCGACGTCGTGGAGGCGCACGGCACCGGCACGGCCCTGGGTGACCCGATCGAGGCGCAAGCCCTGATCAACACCTACGGCACCGAGCGTTCGGCTCCGCTGTGGCTGGGTTCGGTGAAGTCGAACATCGGCCACACACAGGCGGCGGCGGGCGTCGCGGGCGTGATCAAGATGGTGCTCGCGCTCCAGCACGACCTGCTGCCGCAAACGCTGCACGTCGCCGCGCCTTCCTCGCACGTCGACTGGTCTTCTGGCTCCGTCGAATTGCTCACCTCCGCGCGTGAGTGGTCGCGAAACGGCCACGCGCGCCGGGCCGGCGTCTCGGCGTTCGGCATCTCCGGCACGAACGCACACATGATCTTGGAGGAGGCCCCGCCGGTTCCCGCGCGCCAGGAATTGTCAGACCTGCCTGAGATGATTGGGATGGGGGGTAGTTCCCCCCAGGGGGCCAGCCAACCCGGATCGATTCAGCAGGGCGGAGCGGTGCCGTTCGTGGTGTCGGCGAAGTCGCCGGCCTCGCTGCGGGCTCGTATCGACCAGGTGCGCGCGCTGGAGGGCCGTGCGGAGGACATCGCGTTCTCGTTGCTCACGACGCGGTCGGTGTTCGACCACCGTGCGGTGCTCATCGGGGATGAAGTGGTGCAGGGCGTCGCGCAAGAGAGTGCGCCCGTGTTCATCTTCCCCGGCCAGGGCTCGCAGTGGCACGGCATGGCGGTCGAGCTGCTGGACGAGGACGAGACGTTCGCGCACTGGATCCGGGAGTGCGACGCGGCGATCGGCAAGCTCGTCGACTGGTCGGTACAAGACGTGCTCCGGGGCGAAGCCGAACTGCTGGAACGCATCGAGGTGCTGCAGCCGACCCTGTTCGCGGTGATGGTGTCGCTGGCCCAGACGTGGCGGAAGAACGGCGTCGAGCCCGCGGCCGTCGTCGGCCACTCCCAGGGCGAGATCGCGGCCGCCTACATCGCCGGGGCGCTCAGCCTCGACGAAGCGGCCAAGATCGTCGTGCTGCGGTCCCGGCTCTTCGCGGACGAGCTCGTCGGCAACGGCGCGGTGGCGAGCGTCGCCCTGCCGGTCGAGGAGACCCGCAATCTCATCGAGCAGTGGCCGGTCCTGTCCATCGCGGGCATCAACAGTCCCAACGCCTGCACGGTCGCCGGCGCGCTGCAGGAGCTCAACGAGTTCGTGGAACTGTGCCAGGCCAGGGAAATCCGGGCACGCGTGGTGGCGAGCACGGTCGCCTCGCACGGTCCGCAGGTCGAGCCACTCCGCGAGAAACTCCTCGAAATGCTCGGCACGATCACGCCGCGCTCGACCGACATCGCGTTCTACTCCACGGTCAAGGCGGACCGCATTGACACCGCGACCCTCGACGCCGACTACTGGTACGAGAACGCGCGCAGGCCCATCGAGTTCGTCGCGGTCACCCGCAGGCTGATCGAGGACGGCTACCGCGTGTTCGTCGAGTCGAGCCCGCACCCGGTGCTCACGATGTCCGCGCAGGCCACCGCCGAGGCGGACGGCACGGAACTGGTCACGATCGGCTCGCTGCGCCGCGATCAGGGCAACAGCCACAGGTTCACCACCTCGCTCGCCGAGGCGTGGGTCGCGGGCCTCGACGTCCACTGGCCGCGCGCGGGACGCAGGATCGACCTGCCGACGTATCCGTTCAGCCGCACCAGGTTCTGGCCCAAGGCGGGAGCAAAGACAGCCAACGCCGAGGACAGCGCGTTCTGGCAGCTCGTCGAGAACGGCGACCTCACCGAGGCGCTCGGCGTCGACGCGAACAACGTCATCCCTGCACTCAGGGAGTGGCGCGCGAAGCAGCAAACCCAGTCCACTGTGGACGGCTGGCGCTACCGCGATTCGTGGCAGCTCCTGCGCGGCGTCCAGGCCACCGGAATCAACGGCACCTGGCTCGCCGCGGTCCCGGAGCAGACCGACGAGTGGACCGAGGCGGTTCTCCGCACGTTCAGCAACGATGTCGTGCGGGTCACCGTGCGGCCCAACGCCGAACGCGCGCTGCTCGCCACCGAACTGATCGGCATCGAGCCGGTGGGCGTGATCTCGTTGCTCGGCACCGAAAACGAGCCGTATCAGGAGTTCTCGTCGACGCCGGTCGGACTCGCGCTGAACGTCCTGCTGGTCCAAGCGCTCGGCGACGTCGGCAGCACCGCGCCGTTCTGGGCGGTCACCAAACAGGCGATCTCGACCGGCGCCACGGACCACGTCGCCAACCCGGACCAGGTCGCGCTGTGGGGCCTCGGCCGGGTCGCGGCACTCGACCTGCCGCGCCGCTGGGGTGGCCTGGTCGACCTGCCGGAGACCATCGACGGCCAGATCGAGCAGGGCCTGGTCGCCGCGATCACCAACGGCGGCTGCGAGGACCAGCTCGCGGTCCGCGACACCGGCGTCTACAGCAGGCGGCTCGTCCCGGCCCAGCGCGCCGCGAAGTCCACCGAGTGGAACCCGCGCGGCACGGTCCTGATCACCGGCGGCACCGGCGCGCTGGGTGGCCACGTCGCCCGCTGGGTCGCCGGTCGCGGCGCCGAGCACGTGCTGCTCACCAGCCGCCGCGGTGAGCAGGCACCGGGCTCTCGAGAACTGCGCCAGGAACTCGAAGCGCTCGGAGCCCGCGTCTCCTTCGCGGCCTGCGACGCGTCCGACCGGCACAGCCTCAAGGCGGTGATCGACTCGCAGCCCGACATCAAGGCGATCGTGCACGCGGCCGGCATCGTCGAGGGCAACGCACCGACCGACGAGCTCGGCATCGACCAGCTGGACCGGCTGCTCAAAGCCAAGATGACGTCCGCCTGGCTGCTGCACGAGCTGACGAGCGACCTGGACGCGTTCATCCTGTTCTCGTCCGGTGCGGCGAGCTGGGGCAGTGGCGCGCAACCCGCGTACGCCGCCTCGAACGCCTCCCTCGACGGCCTCGCGCACTTCCGCAGGGCACAAGGCCTTCCCTCCACGTCGATCGCCTGGGGTGCGTGGGCGGACTCCGGCATGGCGTCGGAGAACGAGGAAGGCGCCGAACAACTGCGCCGGCGTGGCGTCCACACGATGAAGCCGGAGCTCGCGATCACCGCGTTGCAGCAGGCGGTCGAGGACGGCTACACATCGCTGACGATCACCAACATGGACTGGGAGAAGTTCGCACCGAGCTTCACCGCGTCCAGGCCGAGCCCGTTGCTGATGGGCATCCCGACGGTCCAGAAAGCCCTGGAAGAGCCCGAGGCGACCGATTCAGGGCTCAAGGAGCGGCTGCTGGCGTTGCCCGAGGCGGAACGCACCAGGACGTTGCTCGACCTCGTCCGCACGGAGGCCGCTGCGACACTGGGCTTCGAGAGCGCGGAGGCGTTCGGGCCTTCGAGGGCGTTCCGCGACGTCGGCTTCGACTCGGTGACAGCGGTGGACCTGCGCAACCGGCTCAAGACGGTCACCGGCGTGGCGTTGCCCGCGACGCTGGTGTTCGACTACCCGACGCCCGCCGTGCTGGCCCAGTTCATCCGCTCCGAGCTGCTGGGAGAGGTCGTGGCCAACGACCCGGAGGCGCCCATCCGCGACGCGCTGGCGTCGATCCCGATCAGCCGTCTGCGCCAGGCCGGTCTGCTGGAGCTGGTCCTGCAACTTGCCCAGGAGAGTGGGGAAAACAACAGCGCTCCGGATGTTGTGCTTGCAGCCGAGGCGGAATCGATCGACGACATGGACGGCGAAGCCCTCCTGCGTCTGGCGATCGGGGACGCCATGGACTAGCGGGCGATCCGAGAAGGAAGCGCGATGACCACCTCTGCTAACCAGTACGTCGAGGCTCTGCGGTCGTCACTGAAGGAGATCGACCGGCTGCGCAAGCAGAACCAGCAGCTGATCGCGGCAGCGGTGGAACCGATCGCGATCGTGGGCATCGGCTGCCGGTACCCCGGCGGGGTGGCCTCGCCGGAGGACCTCTGGCAGATCGTCGCGGAAGGCAGGGACGTGATCGGCGGATTCCCCGCCGATCGCGGATGGGACGTCTCCGACCTCAACAGCGCCACGATCGAAGGTGGCTTCCTCGAAGACCCGGCGTCGTTCGACGCCGGGTTCTTCGGCATCTCGCCCCGCGAAGCCGTGGTCATGGACCCGCAGCAGCGCCTGCTCCTGGAGACCTCCTGGGAGGCCCTGGAGCGCGCGGGCGTGAACGCGCAATCGTTGCGCGGTACCAAGACCGGCGTGTTCATGGGCACCACCTCGCAGGACTACGCCGACCTGCTCTCGCGCTCGGGCGAGGACGTCGGCCTCTACGCCACGACCGCGTTCGCCGCTTCCGTGCTTTCCGGCCGCATCTCCTACCTGCTCGGGCTGGAAGGCCCCGCCGTCACCGTCGACACCGCCTGCTCGTCGTCGTTGGTGGCGCTGCACCTCGCTTCTTCCGCTTTGCGCGCCGGTGAATGCGACCTGGCGCTGGCCGGTGGTGTCGCGGTCATGACGACGCCCGCCGGGTTCGCCGCCTTCACCTCGCAGGGCGGGCTCGCCGGCAACGGGCGCTGCAAGGCGTTCTCCGACGACGCCGATGGCACAGGCTGGTCCGAGGGCGTCGGTGTGCTTGTTCTGAAGCGGCTTTCCGACGCTCAGCGCGCCGGCGACAAGATCCTCGCCGTGGTCCGCGGGTCCGCCGTGAACCAGGACGGCGCTTCCAACGGCCTGACCGCGCCGAACGGGCCGTCGCAGCAACGCGTCATCCGCCAGGCGTTGCAGAACGGTGGTCTCGCACCGTCCGATGTGGACGCTGTCGAGGCACATGGGACGGGCACCACGCTGGGCGACCCGATCGAGGCGCAGGCGATTCTCTCGGTGTACGGACAGGATCGGGCCGAGCCGCTCTACCTGGGGTCGATCAAGTCCAACATCGGTCACCCGCAGGGCGCCGCGGGTGTCGCCGGTGTGATCAAGGTGGTCATGGCGCTGCAGAACGGCCTGCTGCCCCAGACCCTGCACCTCGGCACGCCTTCCACGCAGGTCGACTGGACCAAGGGCAACGTGTCCCTGCTCGAGGACGCGCGGCCCTGGCCTTCTGTTGACCGTCCGCTGCGTGCTGGTGTGTCCGCGTTCGGTGTCTCGGGCACGAACGCGCACGTGATCCTCGAGCAGGCTCCGGCGCTGGTCGTTGAAGCTTCCGAGGTCTCTTCATCACCTGCTGTGGTGCCTTGGATTCTGTCCGGGCGTACTCCGGGTGCGTTGGAGGAGCAGCGGGTTCGGCTCCAGTCGGTCGTGGACGCGTTGGCGCCGCTCGACATCGCGTTCACCCTCGCGACCGCCCGTGCGTCGTTCGAACAGCGTGCCGTGGTGCTGCCGGACGGCACCGAGCTCGCCCGCGGTGTGGCCGCCGACGAGAACACTCTCGCGTTCCTGTTCTCCGGACAGGGGTCCCAGCGCATCGGCATGGGACGTGAGCTGCACGCCAGGTTCCCGGTGTTCGCCGCCGCGTTCGACTCGGCCCTCGCGCACCTCGACCCCGACCTGCGCTCAGTGATGTGGGGAGACGACCCCGCCGTCCTGGATCAGACCCGCTACACGCAACCCGCGTTGTTCGCCTTCGAAGTCGCCATGTTCCGGCTGCTGGAGTCGTTCGGACTCGTGCCGGAGCAGGTGGCGGGCCACTCGATCGGTGAGATCGCGGCCGCGCACGTCGCCGGGGTGTTCTCCCTGGAAGACGCCTGCGCGTTGGTGACCGCGCGGGCTTCGTTGATGCAGGCGCTTCCGGCTGGTGGCGTGATGATCGCCGTGCAGGCCACCGAACAAGAAGTGCTTCCGCTCCTGACCGACGGCGTCTCGATTGCCGCGATCAACGGCCCGGCTTCGCTGGTCATCGCCGGTGTTGAACACGAGGCGCGCAGCATTGTCGAACAGCTCAACGGTTCTACGCCCCGCAAGTCGAAGCAGCTGCCAGTCAGCCATGCGTTCCACTCGCCGCTGATGGAGCCGATGCTGGACGACTTCCGCGCGGCGATCTCCGGTATCTCGTTCAACAATCCCTCGATCCCCGTGGTGGTTCGTGGGAACGCCGAACAACCCGAGTACTGGGTGCAGCACGTCCGCGACGCCGTGCGCTTCCACGACACCGTGACGGCGATGGGGGACAAGACCTTCGTCGAGGTCGGCCCGGACGGCGTGCTGGCCGCGCTGGTCGACGACGCGGTGCCCACCTCGCGCAAGGACCGCGGCGAGGAACTGGCGTTCGTGACGGCTTTGGCGCGCCTGCACGTCGCGGGCGTTCCGGTCGACTGGGCGCGGTTGTTCGAGGGCTCCGGGGCCGAGCGGGTCGACCTGCCGACGTACGCGTTCCAGCGCCAGCGGTTCTGGCCGCGGCCGAAGACCCAGTCCGGTGACGTGCGCGGCGCAGGACTCGGCGCGGTCGGGCACCCGTTGCTCGGCGCGGCCGTGGAGCTCGCCGGCTCTGCGGGGCACCTGTTCACGTCGCGGCTGTCGCTGGCGACGCACCCGTGGCTCGCGGATCACGTGGTGATGGGGCGGGTTCTGTTCGCCGGCACCGCGTTCCTGGAACTCGCCGTTCGGGCCGCGGACGAGGTCGGCTGCGACCGCGTCGAGGAGCTCACGCTGGCCGCTCCGCTGGTGCTCACCCCGGACACCGCGGCTCAGGTGCAGGTTTCCGTTGGTGCTGTTGACTCTGCCGGCCAACGCTCGGTGGCGATCTTCTCCCGGCCTGAGGGTTCTGTTGACACGCCTTGGCTTCAGCACGCCTCCGGTGTGCTCGGCTCGGGCGTGTCCGCTGTCTGGTTCGACGCTTCGGTGTGGCCGCCCGCCGGCGCCGAGGTCGTCGACATCGCGGGGTCGTACGAGCGCTTCACCGACATGGGCTTCGACTACGGCCCGGTTTTCCAGGGCCTGCAGGCGGTCTGGCGCGGTGGCGACGGCGTGGTGTACGCCGAGGTCGCGCTGCCGGAGGGCGTCGACGGCGGGGCGTTCGGGCTGCACCCGGCGCTGCTGGACGCGGGTATGCACGCTGCCGGGTTCGGTGATCTGGGTTCGATCAGCAGGGGCGGGTTGCCGTTCTCGTGGCAGGGCGTGTCTCTGCACGCTTCGGGCGCGTCCGCGGTGCGGGTGCGGCTGTCGCGGGGCGAGGACGGCTCGATGGAGATCGCCGTCGCCGACGCGACCGGTGCTCCTGTCGCGTCCGTCGAAGCTCTGCAGACGCGGCCGGTTCCAGTCGACGAGCTGGGTTCTCAGGTCGAGCGCGACTCGTTGTTCCGCATCGAGTGGGCGCCCGTGGAGCTGCCGGTCGGGTTCGCCGAGCAGACCGTCGCGGTGCTCGGGCCGGACGTGCTGTCGCTGGCGGCGGGTCCGGTCGTCACCGAGTTGACGGACGCCGATCTGACGCTGGTTCCTGTTGTCGGCACTGATGTTCGCGAAACGTGTGCGCGGGTGCTGTCGCTGATCCAGGAAGCGCTGCCCAGGTCTGGACGAGTGGCGTTCGTGACGCGGGGTGCGGTCGATGGCGATGATCTCGCTGCCGCCGCCGCGAGGGGTCTGGTCCGGTCAGCGCAGTCCGAGCATCCCGGCCGGTTCGTGCTGGTGGATCTGGACTTCTCGGACGCCTCTGTCGGCGCGGTGTTACACGCACTGACGACCGACGAGCCGGTGCTGGCGATTCGCGACGGTGTCGTTCTCGCGGCACGGCTTGCGCGGGCGGCGTTGCCCACCTCGTCGCTCACGTGGTCCGGTCGCGTGCTGATCACCGGTGGTACGGGTGGACTTGGCCAGCTGGTGGCCATGCATCTCGTCGCCGAACACGGTGTTCGTGAGCTGCTACTGGTCTCGCGTGGCGGTTCTGCCGACGTTTCGGCGTTGCAGGAACTGGGTGCCGACGTGATCGTCGAGGCGTGCGACGTCTCCGATCGTTCCGCGCTTGAATCGTTGCTGTCGCGGCACTCTGTCGGCGGCGTGGTGCACACGGCCGCCGTGCTCGACGACGGTGTCGTGGAGTCCTTGACGCCAGAGCGCATCTCGACGGTTCTGCGTCCGAAGGCGGACGCGGCGCTGCACCTGCACGAGCTGTTGCCTGACGTGCCTTTCGTGCTGTTCTCCTCGGCGGCAGGCACGTTCGGCGGTGCCGGCCAGGCGAACTACGCTGCTGCCAACGCTTTCCTCGACGCTCTGGCACGGGTGCGCCGGGCTTCCGGGCAGCACGCGGTCGCGTTGGCGTGGGGTGCGTGGGAGCAGACCTCGGGCATGACCGCCGCGATGTCGGACGCCGACATGCAGCGCATCGCCCGTTCCGGCATGCCGCCGTTGAAGGTGTCCGAGGGCCTCGCGCTGTTCGACGCCGGTGCCGCCGGTTCCGACGCTTTCCTGCTGCCCCTTCGTCTGGACCTTCCGGCACTGCGGCAGCACGGCGCACCTCCACCGTTGCTGCGTGGCCTGATCAAGACGCCGAAACGTCGTGCGGCCGCGCAGTCCTTTGCGGCGGAAGGCCTTGTCGCGGAGCTGTCGCGTCTCGGTTCCGGCGCACGCCTGGAAGCGCTGCTGAACCTGGTCGCCACCGAGGTCGCCGCGGTGCTCGGCCACGGCAGTGCGTCCGAAGTGGACCGCACGCGTACGTTCCAGGGCCTCGGGTTCGACTCGCTGACCGCCGTCGAGCTGCGCAACCGCCTGACCGCCTCGACCGGCATCCGGCTGCCCGCGACCCTGATCTTCGACTACCCGACCGCCGGCTCCCTGGCCGCCTACCTCCTCGACGAGCTGTTCGGCGCCGACGTCTTCGTGCCGGAGGTCTTGCCGGGCGCGGTTTCCGACGACCCGATCGTGATCGTCGGCATGGCCTGTCACTACCCCGGCGGTGTGTCGTCGCCGGAAGACCTGTGGCGCCTGGTGTTCGAGGAGCGCGACGGCGTCACCGGCTTCCCGGCGAACCGCGGCTGGGACCTGGACTCGCTCTACGACCCGGACCCTGACGCGTCCGGCAAGACCCACGTCATGCAGGGTGGCTTCCTGCACGACGCACCGTCGTTCGACCCGGACTTCTTCGGCATGTCCCCGCGCGAGGCTCTCGCCACGGACGTCCAGCACAGGTTGTTGTTGCAGACCGCGTGGGAGGCGTTCGAGCGCGCGGGCATCGATCCGGCTTCGGTGCGCGGCTCCAAGACCGGCGTCTTCGCGGGCGTGATGTCCAACGACTACTCGACTTTGGTGTCCGACGACATCTTCGAGGGCTACCAGGGCACCGGCACCGCGCAGAGCGTCCTGTCCGGCCGCGTCGCCTACACCTTCGGCCTCGAAGGCCCCGCGGTCACCGTCGACACCGCGTGCTCTTCGTCCCTGGTCGCCCTGCACCTCGCGTCTTCCGCACTGCGCAACGGAGAATGCTCGCTGGCGCTGGCCGGCGGCGTCACCGTGATGTCGACGCCGGGCTCGTTCGTCGCCTTCTCGAAGCAGCGCGGTCTGGCGATGGACGGCCGCTGCAAGTCCTTCGCCGACGCCGCCGACGGCACCGGCTGGGGCGAGGGCGTCGGCCTGCTCGTTTTGGAACGCCAGTCCGACGCGCTGCGCAACGGCCACACGGTTCTGGCTGTCGTGCGCGGTTCCGCGGTCAATCAGGACGGCGCTTCGAACGGCCTCACCGCCCCGAACGGCCCGTCGCAGCAACGCGTGATCCGCTCGGCTCTCGCTTCCGCCGGCTTGTCCGTCGCCGACGTCGATGTCGTCGAGGCCCACGGCACCGGCACCACCCTCGGCGACCCGATCGAGGCCCAGGCACTGCTCGCCGTCTACGGCCAGGACCGGCCCTCGCCGCTGCTGCTCGGCTCGATCAAGTCCAACATCGGTCACACGCAGGCCGCCGCCGGTGTCGCCGGCATCATCAAGATGGTCCACGCGATGCGGCACGGCGTCGTGCCCGCGACCCTGCACGTCGACCAGCCCTCCACCCACATCGACTGGACAGCGGGCGAAGTCTCGCTCGTCACCGCCGCGACCTCGTGGCCCGAAGTCTCCCGCCCATGCCGCGCGGGCGTCTCGTCGTTCGGCGTCTCCGGCACCAACGCGCATGTGATCCTCGAGTCCGCAACCCCGTCCTCGGTTTCTGTGGACAACTCGGGACCTGTGGACAACCCGGTTCCGTGGCTGGTGTCGGCGAGGTCGGCGGTGTCGCTCGAAGGTCAGGTAGAGGCGATCAAGGCGTGGCCTGGGGATGCGGCGGACATCGCGTTCTCGTTGCTGACCACGCGGGCGATGTTCGATCACCGGGCGGTGGTGCTGGACGGCGAGGTGCTGGCGTCCGGGGTGGCGCGGACCGGTGAGCTGGCGTTCCTGTTCAGCGGGCAGGGGTCGCAGCGGGTGGGCATGGGGCGCGAGCTGTACGCGGCGTTCCCGGTGTTCGCTGAAGCGCTCGATGCCGTGCTGGTGCACCTCGACCCGGCCGTTCGTGAGGTCATGTGGGGCGACGACCAGGAGAAGCTGAACCAGACCGGGTACACGCAGCCCGCGCTGTTCGCGTTCCAGGTGGCGCTGTACCGGCTGTTCGAGTCCTACGGCGTGAAGCCCAGTCGCGTTGCGGGTCACTCGATCGGTGAGATCGCGGCCGCCCACGTCGCCGGGGTGCTGTCGCTCGAGGACGCCTGTCAGCTCGTGACCGCGCGCGCTTCGCTGATGCAGGCGTTGCCGGCGGGTGGCGCGATGGTGTCGGTGGTCGCGTCCGAGAAGAAGGTGCGTGAGCACCTGACTGACGGTGTGTCGATCGCGGTGGTCAACGGACCTCGGTCCGTGGTGATCGCCGGTGTCGAAGAAGAAGTGCTCGCCATCGCGTCGAAGTGGAAGAACAAGCGGCTGAAGGTGTCGCACGCGTTCCACTCGCCGTTGATGGAGCCGATGCTCGACGACTTCCGCGAGGCGATCAGCGGACTCACCTTCCACGAGCCGCTTGTCCAGATGTCAACATCCGGACAAGTGGACACCGTCGACTACTGGGTCGACCACGTTCGCGACACCGTGCGGTTCCACGACAACGTCACCGCGTTGGGCAACGTGAAGTTCCTGGAGATCGGGCCCGACGGTGTGCTGTCCGCGATGGTCGACGGGTGCGTGCCCGCGGTGCGGCGCAACGTTGACGAGGTCAAGTCAATGTTGACTGCATTGAGTCGAATCAATGTTGACGGCGTCAATGTTGATTGGAACAAGTTCTGTCAACATGGCCGGAAGATTGACCTGCCGACGTACGCATTCGAGCAGCGAACGTTCTGGCCTGAGGTCTCCACACGCCTGGATGTCCGGTCGGCCGGTCTCGGCGCGATCGAGCACCCGCTGCTCGGCGCAGCCGTCGAGCTTGCCGGGCCAGGAGGAAACACAGAGGGCCTGCTGTTCACGAGCAGGCTGTCGCTGCGCACCCACCCGTGGTTGCGAGACCACTCGCTGCACGGCAAGGTGCTGGTGCCTGG
This sequence comes from Lentzea sp. NPDC054927, assembly GCF_053610285.1. Lineage (NCBI taxonomy): Bacteria > Bacillati > Actinomycetota > Actinomycetes > Pseudonocardiales > Pseudonocardiaceae > Lentzea > Lentzea sp. NPDC054927. Next base: position 50,271 of record NZ_JBSGXZ010000012.1, on the reverse strand, counting down.
TGCGGCGCTCGTCGAGCTCGCGTTGCGGGCCGCGGACGAGGTGGGCCTCGACAGCGTTGACGAGCTGACGATCGCGGCGCCGCTGGTGCTGCCGGAGTCGGGTGCTGTGCAGGTGCAGATCCGGGTCGGCGCGGACGGTGATCGTCGGGCGATCGCGATTCACGGCCGTCCCGAGGACAGCGACCTGCCGTGGACCGAGCATGCGGCAGGCTTCCTGGCTTCGGGAACTATTGCTGCGGAGTTCGACGCCTCCGTGTGGCCGCCTGCTGGCGCTGAGGCCGTGCAGGTCGAGGGTGCGTACGAGCGGTTCGCGGAGCTCGGGTTCGACTACGGGCACGCGTTCCAGGGGCTGCGGGCCGCGTGGAAGCTGGGCGACCAGGTGTTCGCCGAGATCGCGTTGCCCGAGGACGTGACAGCCAACGGCTTCGGCATCCACCCGGCACTGCTGGACGCGGCGCTGCACGCGGTGGCGTTCGCCGACCAGCGGACCGAGGGCGCGGTGCCGTTCTCGTGGGAAAGTGTTGCGCTGCACGCGGTTGGGGCCACGGTGCTGCGGGTGCGTCTGCGGACCACCGGCGACAGCTCGATGGAGATAGCCATCGCTGACACGGCCGGTGCGCCGGTGGCGACGGTCGGGTCGCTCGTGACACGGGCTGTGTCGGCGCAGCAGCTCAGTGCGGCGCAGGACGCGTTGTTCGGGCTGGATTGGGTGCCGATCATGCTCACCGAGGCGGTTCCGGCAGCTCACGTCGTGGAGCATGTTGCTGGTGAAGGCTCTCCGGTCGAGTCCGCGCATGTGTTGACAGCAGGCGTCTTGGCGAAGATCCAGGAGTGGATCGCGGCCGAACGTGCCGAGAAGCTCGTTTTCGTGACGCAGCAGGGTGATCTGGGTGCGTCGGCGGTGTGGGGACTGGTGCGGGCCGCGCAGTCGGAGCACCCCGGCCGGTTCGCGTTGGTCGAGACCGACGGCGACCTGCCTGACGCGGTGCTCGCCAGTGCCGAGCCGCAGCTGAGGGTGCGCGGCGGCGAGGTGTTCGTGCCGCGCGTCGCCCGGATCGCCGCCGGTGACGGCGTTGTGCTGGAAGGACCTGTGCTGATCACCGGCGGTACCGGTGGGCTCGGCCAGGTCATCGCGCGGCATCTCGTTGCCGCACATGGTGTTCGTGATCTGGTGCTGGTGAGCCGGCGCGGTGAGACGCCGGACTGGGTGGCGGATCTGGACGCGTCGGTCACCGTCGCGGCGTGCGACGTCGTGGATCGGCACGCGGTTGCGAGCCTCCTTGCGGGTCACCAGATCCGTTCGATCGTGCACACCGCCGGCGTGCTGGACGACGGCGTCATCGAGTCGCTCACGCCCGAACGTTTGTCCGCAGTGTTGCGGCCCAAGGTCGACGCCGCGTGGAACCTGCACGAGCTGGCGGGCGATGTCTCGGCGTTCGTCGTCTATTCGTCCGGTGCGGGCGTCTTCGGTTCGTCCGGCCAGGGCAACTACGCGGCGGGCAACACGTTCCTCGACGCTCTGATCGAGCACCGGCGCGCTGCCGGACTGCCGGGGGTTTCGCTGGCGTGGGGTGCGTGGGCCGGGACGGGCATGCTGTCCGGTGCCGACGCCGAACGCCTGGCGAAGTCCGGCATGCCGCCGATCACGCCGGAGGAAGGGGTCGAACTCTTCGACGCCGCACTGTCTTCCGGTGCCTCGCTGGTGCTGCCGCTGCGGCTCGACCTGCCGGTGTTCCGGACGCGCGGCGAGGTTCCCGCGGTGCTGCAGGGCCTGGTGAAGGTCCGCGCCCGTCGCGCGGCCGCCTCCAGCACGTCGTCCTCGTTGGCGCAGAAGCTCTCTGGTCTTGATGAGTCCGGTCGTCTCGGCGCACTGCTCGACCTGGTGCGCACCGAGGTCGGCGTGGTGCTCGGGCACAGTGGCGGCGAGACGATCGACCCGGCGCGCGCGTTCCAGTCGCTGGGTTTCGACTCGCTGACGGCCGTCGAACTGCGCAACCGCCTCGGTGAGGTCACCGGACTGCGGCTGCCGGTGACGCTGACGTTCGACTACCCGACCTCCGCGGTGCTGGCTGGTTTCTTGAAGGACGAGCTGTTCGGGGCCTCGGACGTGGTCTCGGATCGGCCTGTCGCTCTGTCCACTTCGGACGATCCGATCGTGATCGTCGGCATGGCCTGCCGCTACCCCGGAGGCGTGTCGTCGCCAGAGGACCTGTGGCGGCTGGTGTCCGACGGCGTCGACGCCATCACGGAGTTCCCCGTCAACCGCGGCTGGGACACCGACGGCCTCTACCACCCGGACCCCGACCACGCGGGCACGACCTACTCGATCTCGGGCGGTTTCCTGCACGAGGCGGGCGCGTTCGACCCGGCGTTCTTCGGCATGTCGCCGCGCGAGGCCATCGCCACGGACTCCCAGCAGCGCCTGCTGCTGGAGACCACCTGGGAGGCACTGGAACGTTCCGGGATCGACCCGGCCTCGTTGCGCGGCAGTGCGACCGGCGTCTTCACCGGCGTCATGTACAACGACTACGCGTCCATTCTGGACGGTGGAGAGTTCGAGGGACACCAGGGTCAGGGCAGCGCGGGCTCGATCGCCTCGGGCCGCGTCTCCTACACGTTCGGCTTCGAGGGTCCGGCCGTCACGGTCGACACGGCTTGCTCTTCTTCTTTGGTGGCCTTGCATCTGGCTTCGCAGGCGCTGAGGTCGGGGGAGTGCTCGCTCGCTGTCGCCGGTGGCGTGACGGTGATGTCGACGCCCACCACCTACGTCGAGTTCTCCCGCCAGCGCGGTCTTTCCGTTGACGGGCGCTGCAAGGCGTTCTCCGACGAGGCGGACGGCACCGGCTGGGGCGAGGGTGTCGGTCTGCTGGTGCTGGAGCGCCAGTCCGATGCGCTGCGCAACGGCCACACGGTTCTGGCAGTCGTGCGCGGCTCCGCGGTCAACCAGGACGGCGCTTCCAACGGCCTGACCGCACCGAACGGCCCGTCGCAGCAACGCGTGATCCGCGCGGCGCTGGCTTCGGCCGGTCTGTCGCCCGCGGACGTCGACGCCGTCGAGGCGCACGGCACCGCCACGAAGCTCGGCGACCCGATCGAGGCCCAGGCGCTGCTCGCCGTCTACGGGCAGGACCGCTCCGAGCCGCTCTACCTGGGCTCGATCAAGTCGAACATCGGCCACACGCAGGCCGCCGCCGGTGTCGCGGGCATCATCAAGATGGTGCAGGCGCTGCACCACGGCGTGCTGCCTCAGACCTTGCATGTCGACACGCCGACCACGCAGGTCGACTGGGAGTCCGGTGCCGTCAAGGTGCTGAGCTCGCCCCGCACGTGGCCCGAGGTCTCCCGCGCGCGCCGCGCGGGGGTCTCGTCGTTCGGTGTCTCCGGCACCAACGCGCACGTGATCTTGGAGGCGCCGAGCGGTCAGGAATTGTCAGACCTGCCTGAGATGATTGGGATGGGGGGTAGTTCCCCCCAGGGGGCCGGCCAATCGGGATCGATTCCGATGGGCTGGCCGACTCCGCTGGCGGTGTCGGCGAAGTCGGCTGGGGCGTTGCGGGCGCAGGTCGAGCGGATCGCGGCGTTGGTGGACAGTGGTGTGTCTGCTGTGGACGTCGGGTTCTCGTTGGCGACCACGCGCGCGTTGTTCGAGCATCGGGCCGTTGTGCTTGACGGTGAGGTTGTTGCCGAGGGTGTCGCTGGTGCGAAGCCGTTGGCGTTCCTGTTCTCCGGGCAGGGGGCTCAGCGGGTTGGGGCTGGGCGGGAGCTGTATGAGGCGTTCCCGGTGTTCGCCGGGGCGTTCGATGCCGCGCTGGTGCACCTCGACCCCGCGTTGCGCGAGGTCATGTGGGGTGATGACCAGGAAGCGCTGAACCAGACCGGGTTCGCACAGCCGGCATTGTTTGCCGTTGAGGTGGCGCTGTACCGGTTGATCGAGTCGTTCGGGGTGAGGCCCGATCACCTGGTGGGGCACTCGATCGGTGAGATCGCGGCGGCGCATGTCGCTGGGGTGCTGAGCCTTGAGGACGCCTCGCTGCTGGTCACGGCTCGTGCGGCGCTCATGCAGGCGTTGCCGGCCGGTGGCGCGATGGTGTCGGTCATCGCGTCAGAAGAAGAGGTGCTGCCGCATCTGACGGCCGGTGTGTCGATCGCGGCGATCAACGGGCCGCGCACGGTGGTGATCGCTGGTGTTGAAGACGAGGTCGTCAAGGTTGCGGAGCGGTGGAAGCACAAGCGGCTGAAGGTGTCGCACGCGTTCCACTCGCCGTTGATGGAGCCGATGCTGGAGGACTTCCGTGAGGCGATCAGCGGCCTGACGTTCCACGAGCCGGTTGTCCGGATGTCGACATCGGGGCAAGTGAATACAGTCGACTGCTGGGTCAACCACGTTCGGGACGCGGTGCGCTTCCACGAGAACGTCACTCGGCTGGGTGACGTCACGTTGCTGGAGATCGGGCCGGACGCACAGTTGAGCGCGTTGGTGGACGGTTCCACGGCGGTGTTGAGGCGGGACCGCGGTGAAGTCGCGTCAATGTTGACTGCACTCAGTCAAGTACATGTTGACGGAATCAATGTTGACTGGACGCCGCTGTACACAGGTGGACGCAAGGTTGATCTGCCCACCTATGCGTTCGAGCACCAGATGTTCTGGCCGAAGGCGGTACGCAGGGCCGGCGACGTCGGTGCGTTGGGCCTCACGCGGGTCGAGCACCCGTTGCTCGGGGCGTCGGTCGACGTCGCCGGACAGGACGGGTATCTGTTCACCAGCCGGTTGTCGCTGGGTTCGCACCCGTGGCTCGCGGATCACACGGTGTTCGGGCAGGTGTTGCTGCCCGGCACGGCGTTCCTGGAGCTTGCGGTGCGGGCCGGTGACGAGGTCGGGCTGGACTGCGTCGACGAGCTGACGCTGGCCGCGCCGCTCGTGCTGCCGGAACAGGGCGCGGTGCGGGTTCAGGTCGCGGTGGGCGTTGAGGAGAACGGGCGTCGTGCGGTCGAGGTGTTCTCACGGCCCGACGGCGCTGATGAGTCGTGGACGCAGCACGCGACCGGCTTCCTGGCTAGCGGTATCTCGAACAGCGACTTCGACGAACCTGCTTTTGATGCAACTGTATGGCCGCCGGTAGGCGCGGAGAGCGTTGACGTCGAAGGTGCTTACGAGCGGTTCGCGGAGAACGGGTTCGACTACGGGCCGGTGTTCCAGGGGCTGCGGGCCGTGTGGCGCGCGGATGGCGAGGTGTTCGCCGAGGTCGCGCTGCCGGAAGGGGTGGACGGGGCGGCGTTCGGGCTGCACCCGGCGCTGCTCGACGCCACGCTGCACGCCGGTGGGTTCTTCGGCGGGACCGAGGCGGGGCTGCCGTTCTCGTGGGAGAACGTGTCGCTGCACGCCGTCGGAGCCTCCTCGGTCCGGGTGAGGCTGCGGCGCAACGGTGACGCGTGGGTGATCGCGGTCGCCGATGCGGCGGGTGCGCCGGTTGCCACCGTTGGGTCGTTGGTGACGCGGGCGGTGTCCGGGCAGCAGGTGAGCGGGGTGGATCGCGACTCGTTGTTCCGGCTCGACTGGGTGCCCGTGTCGCTGCCTCAGGCCGGTGCTGCCGCCGTGGTGGTGGAGGAGTTCGTTGGCGACGGGGATGTCGTCAAGCAGACGCACGCTCTCGCCGCCCGTGCGCTCGAGTTGGTGCAGCGCTGGATCGCCGAGGAGCGCGCGGAACGGCTTGTGTTCGTGACGCGTCAGGACGACCTGGCCGCGAGCGCGGTGCACGGTCTCGTTCGGGCCGCACAGAACGAGCACCCCGGCCGGTTCACGCTCATCGACACCGACGCCGACGTGTCCGAGCAGGTTCTCGCGATCGACGAGCCGCAGCTGCGGGTGCGCGATGGCCAGGTGTTCGCGGCACGGCTCGCCCGCGCCGAGGCGGCGGAACCCGGCGAGTTCGCCGGTCCGGTGCTGATCACCGGCGGCACGGGTGGGCTGGGGCGCGTGATCGCCCAGCACCTCGTCGAACGTTACGGCGTCAAGGAACTCGTGCTGGTCAGCCGCACCGGCAAGGCTGACGTGTCCGATTTGGACGCCAATGTTGCGGTGGTCGCGTGCGATGTCAGCGACCGCAAGGCGCTGCAGAAGGTGTTGAAGAAGCACAAGGTGCGCAGCATTGTGCACACGGCTGGAGTGCTGGACGACGGCGTGGTCGAGTCGCTCACGCCAGAGCGGCTGGCGAAGGTGTTGCGGCCCAAGGTTGATGCCGCGTGGAACCTGCACGAGCTCACGAAGGACTTGGACAAGTTCGTCCTCTTCTCCAGCGCCGCAGGGACGTTCGGCGCCGCTGGGCAGGCGAACTACGCGGCGGGCAACGCGTTCCTAGACGCGCTTGCGTTGCACCGCAAAGACCAAGGGCTCCCGGCCGTGTCGCTGGCGTGGGGTGCTTGGAACCAGACCGGCATGCTGTCGGAGGCCGACGCCGAGCGCATGGCCCGAGGCGGCACGCCAACGTTGTCGGTGGAGCAAGGGCTCGCGCTGTTCGACGCGGCGATCGCCGGTGAGGACGCGGTGCTGCTGCCGTTGCGCCTCGACCTCGCGACGTTGCGCGACCACGCCGAGATCCGCCCGCTGCTGCGTGGCCTGATCCGGACGCGGGCTCGCCGTGCCGCGGCTCAGGCTGATGCCGGGCTCGTCCAGCGGCTCACCGCGATGGCACCCGAAGCGCGTCTGGTCACGTTGCTCGACCTGGTCCGCACCGAGGTCGCTGCCGTGCTCGGCCACGATGGCGTGGCCGCAGTGGATCCTGCGAAGGCGTTCCAGGACCTCGGTTTCGACTCGCTCACCGCGGTCGACCTGCGCAACCGCCTGACCGGCGTCACCGGGCTGCGGCTGCCCAGCACGCTGATCTTCGACTACCCGACGTCCGCGGTGCTCGCCGGCTTCCTGCGGGACGAACTGTTCGGCGCCGATGAGACCTCGACCGCCCTGCCGACGCTGGTGTCCACTTCGGACGATCCGATCGTGATCGTGGGCATGGCCTGCCGCTACCCCGGCGGTGTCACCACGCCGGAACAGCTGTGGGACCTCGTGGTCGACGGTCGCGACGCCATCACCGAGTTCCCGTCCAACCGCGGCTGGGACCTCGACTCGCTCTACCACCCGGACCCCGACCACATCGGCACCTCGTACACGAAGTCCGGCGGCTTCCTGCACGACGCCGACCAGTTCGACCCTGAGTTCTTCGGCATGTCGCCGCGCGAGGCCGTGTCGACCGACGCCCAGCAGCGGCTGTTGCTCGAGGCGTCGTGGGAGGCGTTGGAGCGCGCGGGTATCGACCCTGTTGGGTTGAAGGGAAGCCCGACCGGTGTGTTCGCCGGCGTCATGTACAACGACTACTCGCTGCTGCTCGAAGGTGATTCCGAGGGCTACCAGACGACCGGTGGCTCGCCATCTGTCGTATCGGGCCGTGTCTCCTACACGTTCGGTTTCGAGGGTCCCGCGGTCACCCTCGACACGGCGTGCTCGTCGTCGTTGGTCGCCATGCACTGGGCGATGCAGGCTCTCCGTGCTGGTGAATGCTCGCTGGCGCTGGCCGGCGGTGTGACTGTCCTGGCTTCGCCGGGGGCGTTCATCGGGTTTTCGCGGCAGCGCGGGCTCTCGCCGGACGGTCGTTGCAAGGCCTTCTCCGACTCGGCGGACGGTGTCGGCTGGTCCGAGGGCGTCGGTGTGGTCGTGCTAGAGCGTCTGTCTGACGCTGTGCGAAACGGCCACGATGTTCTGGCCGTCGTGCGTGGTTCCGCGGTCAACCAAGACGGTGCTTCCAACGGCCTGACTGCGCCGAACGGTCCTTCGCAGCAGCGGGTGATTCGCCAGGCCCTGGCTTCGGCGGGACTGTCCACTGCGGACGTCGACGTCGTCGAGGCGCACGGCACGGGCACGACGCTGGGCGACCCGATCGAGGCTCAGGCGCTGCTCGCGACCTATGGACAGGATCGAGCCGAGCCGCTGCTGCTCGGCTCGATCAAGTCGAACATCGGCCACACGCAGGCCGCGGCCGGTGTTGCCGGTGTCATCAAGATGGTGCAGGCGCTGCGTCACGGTGTTGTGCCGCAGACGCTTCACGTCGACGAGCCTTCGTCCCACGTGGATTGGGAGGCGGGCGCGGTCCAGCTGCTCACCGGCAACGCTTCGTGGCCAGCGGTGTCGCGGGCCCGCCGCGCAGCCGTCTCGTCGTTCGGCGTCTCCGGCACGAACGCGCACGTGATCTTGGAAAGCCCGAGCGCTCAGGAATTGTCAGACCTGCCTGAGATGATTGGGATGGGGGGTGGATCCCCCCAGGGGGTCAGCCAATCGGGATCGATTCCGCAGGGCGCGGCGGTGCCGTTCGAGCTGCCGTTCGAGGTGCCGTTGGTGGTGTCGGCCAAGTCCGCGGCGTCGTTGAAGGCTCAGGTCGAGAAGATTCGGGCGCTGGTGGAGAGCGGTGCCTCGGCGGTGGACGTCGGGTACTCGTTGGCGACCACTCGCGCGCTGTTCGATCACCGGGCGGTGGTGTGGAACGGCGTTGAGCTGGCCAGTGGCGTGGTGCGGAACCGGCCGCTTGCCATGGTGTTCTCGGGGCAGGGGTCGCAGCGCGTCGGGATGGCGCGGGAGCTGTACGAGGCGTTCCCGGTGTTCGCTGAGGCGTTGGACGCCGCGCTCGTCAACCTTGATCCGGCGTTGCGGGATGTCATGTGGGGTGACGATCAGGAGGCGTTGAACCAGACCGGGTACGCGCAGCCGGCGATCTTCGCGGTCGAAGTGGCGCTGTACCGGTTGCTGGAGTCGTTCGGGGTGAGGCCCGCGCAGCTTGCCGGGCACTCGATCGGTGAGATCGCGGCGGCGCACGTTGCGGGCGTGTTCAGCCTGGAGGACGCGTGCCTCCTCGTCACCGCGCGGTCTGCGCTCATGCAGAACCTTCCGGCTGGTGGCGCGATGGTGTCGGTCATCGCGTCAGAGGAAGAAGTGCTCGAGCACCTGACTGACGGTGTGTCCATTGCCGCTGTCAACGGGCCGCGGTCGGTGGTGATCGCTGGTGTCGAGGAGGAGGTCGTCCGGCTTGCGGAGCGGTGGAAGGGCAAGCGGCTGAAGGTCAGCCACGCGTTCCACTCGGCGTTGATGGAGCCGATGCTGGAGGACTTCCGTGAGGCGATCGCGGACATCGAGTTCTCCGAGCCGGTTGTCCAGATGTCAACATCCGGACAAGTGGACACCATCGATTACTGGGTCAATCACGTGCGTGACGTGGTGCGGTTCCACGAGAACGTCACTCGGCTGGGTGACGTCACGGTGCTGGAGGTCGGGCCGGACGCGCAGTTGACGGCGATGGTTGACGGGTTGATTCCGACGTTGACGCGCGTCAAGTCTGATGTTGAGTCAATGTTGACTGCATTCAGTCAAGTACATGTTGACGGAATCAATGTTGATTGGGCGCGGTTCTACGGCGGCGGCACGCGGATCGAGTTGCCCACCTACCCGTTCAACCGGCAGCGGTATTGGCCGGCGAGTGCGGGGAGGGTGTCGGACGCGTCTGGGCTCGGGCTGGTCGGCGTCGCGCACCCGTTGCTCGGGGTGGCGGTGGAGCTGGCCGAGGGCGAAGGCGTCGTCTTCACCAGCCGGATGTCGCTGAGCACGCAGCCGTGGCTCGCGGACCACGTGATCATGGGTCGCACCCTGGTGCCGGCCGCCGTGCTGATCGAGTGCGCGATGCGGGCCGCGGACGAGGTCGGGCTCGACCGGGTCGATGACCTCACACTCGCCGCGCCGCTGGTGCTGCCGGAGCGCGGTGCCGTGCAGGTGCAGCTGAAGGTGGGCGCTGACAGCAACGGACGCCGGCAGTACGGGATCTACTCGCGGACCGAGGACGTGCCGGACGCGCCGTGGAGGCAGCACGCGACCGGTTTCCTGGCCAGCGGCACGACGCAGAGCGACTTCGACGCGACGGTCTGGCCGCCTGCCGGGGCCGTGGCGATGGACTACGAGGAGTGCTACGAGCGGTTCGCGACCGTCGGGTTCGCTTACGGGCCCGCGTTCCAGAACCTCAAGGGCGCGTGGCGGGTCGTGTCCACGGATGCGAACGGTTCGCAGGTCTCCGAGATCTACGCCGAGCTGGCGTTGAACGAGAACGTCGACGGGTCTTCGTACGGGTTGCATCCGGCGTTGCTCGACTCGGCGCTGCACGCGGCGTTGCTGGACGAGACGCTCGACGCGGGTTTGCCGTTCTCGTGGGAGGGCGTGTCCCTGCACGCCACCGGTGCGAGCGAGCTGCGCGTCAAGCTGACCCGCGACGAGGGCGGCATGCGCAGGACGATCGCGCTGGCCGACGTCACGGGCGCGCCGGTCGCCACGGTCGAGGCCGTGGTGGTGCGGGCAGTCAACGTCGAGCAGCTCGGCGCGGCCAGGCGGAGCGAGCTGTTCGGGCTCGAGTGGGTGCCGGTCACACAAGAGGACGTGGCGGCGCCCGAGTCGGTCGCGGTCATAGGGCCGGACGTGCTCGAACTCGGGTTCCCGGTGGTCGGCGCGATCGCGGACGCCGTTGCCGGGCTGGTTCTGGTGCCGATCATCGGCTCCGAAGACGTGCTCGGCAGCACGCACAGCAACATCGCGCGGGTGCTGGAGCTGGTGCAGGAGTGGATCAGCAGCGGAAAGGGCGGCAGGCTCGCGTTCGTCACGCGTGGCGCGACCACTGGTGAGGACATGGGCGCCGCGGCGATCTGGGGTCTGGTGCGGTCCGCGCAGTCCGAGCACCCCGAACGGTTCGGGCTGATCGACCTGTGCGGCAACAACCTCTCCACCGCGATGGTCTCGGTGGCGTTCGGTGTCGACGAGCCGCAGCTGGTGGTCCGGGACGGTCAGGTGCTCGCCGCACGACTGGCACGGGTCACGGGTGAAGCGGATGTCCGTTGGGAGGGCAAGGTTCTCGTCACCGGCGGCACCGGCGGGCTGGGCGCGACTATCGCGAAACACCTCGTCGTGACGCACGGTGTGCGGGAGCTCCTGCTCGTCAGCCGCCGTGGGCAGGCCGACACGACGGAACTGGAAGCGTTGGGAGCACAGGTCACGGTCGCCGCGTGCGACGTGACTGACCGGAACGCGGTCGCGGAACTCCTTGCGCAGCATGAGATCCGGGGCGTCGTGCACGCCGCCGGTGTGTTGGACGACGGTGTGATCGAGTCGATGACGCCCGAGCGCGTCGCGGACGTGCTCAAGCCCAAGGCCGACGCCGCCTGGCATCTGCACGAGCTGACGAACGACCTGACGGCGTTCGTGGTCTTCTCGTCGGCGGCCGGTGTGTTCGGCAATGCCGGTCAGTCCAACTACGCGGCGGGCAACGCGTTCCTCGACGCCCTTGCTGCGCACCGCAACGCACAGGGCCTGCCCGCGAGCTCGATGGCGTGGGGTGTGTGGGCCGGGGTCAGCGGCATGACCGGCGAACTGACGGAGGCCGAGGCCGCGCGGATGACCACCGCCGGCATGCCGCCCATCACGGTGGAGCAGGGTCTCGAACTGTTCGACGCGGCCGTGGCGAGCGGGGTGGCGCTGACCGTTCCGGTGCGGCTCGACCTCGCGACGCTGAGGGCACGCGGTGCGGTGGCGCCGTTGCTGCAGGGTCTGATCCGGGTCAAGGCGCGGCGTGCGGCGGCTGGTTCCGCCACGGCTTCCGGGCTCGTGCAGAAGCTCGGCGCGATGGACATCACCGATCGCCGCATGGCGCTCGTCGACCTGGTGCGCACGCAGGTTTCCGCGGTGCTGGGCCATTCGTCGATCGACGCGGTGGATGCGACGCGGGCGTTCCAGGACCTCGGGTTCGACTCGTTGACAGCGGTCGAGCTGCGCAACCAGCTGACCGAGGCGACCGGGCTGCGACTGCCGGCGACGCTCGTGTTCGACTACCCGACGGCGATCGCGCTGGCAGATCACCTGCACGCCGAACTGTTCGGCGCTGTTTCGGAGATCACGGACCTGCCCACGGTGTCCGCTGCGTCTATTGCGGACGATCCGATCGTGATCGTCGGCATGGCCTGCCGGTTCCCCGGCGGCGTGACGTCGCCGGAGACGTTGTGGGACCTGGTGGCCTCGGGCACGGACGCGATCACGCCGTTCCCGTCGAACCGCGGCTGGGACCTCGACTCGTTGTTCCACCCGGACCCCGACCACCTCGGTACGTCCTATGCCCGCGCCGGTGGCTTCCTGCACGACGCGGACCAGTTCGACCCGGCGTTCTTCGGCATGTCGCCGCGAGAGGCGCTCGGCACGGACGGCCAGCAGCGCATCCTGCTGGAGACGACGTGGGAGGCGCTCGAGCGGGCCGGCATCGACCCGACCTCGTTGCGCGGCAGCAGGACCGGTGTGTTCGCCGGTGTCATGTACTCGGACTACGCGCAGATCCTCGAGGCCGACTCCGAAGGCCACCAGGGCGCGGGCACCTCGCCTTCCGTGGTGTCGGGCCGTGTTTCCTACACCTTCGGGTTCGAGGGGCCGTCGGTGTCGATCGACACCGCGTGCTCGTCGTCGCTGGTCGCGATGCATCTCGCGGCACAGGCGCTGCGGGCCGGTGAGTGCTCGCTGGCGCTGGCCGGTGGCGTGACGGTGATGTCGACGCCGGGTGCGTTCGTCGGGTTCTCGCGGCAGCGCGGTCTGTCGGAGGACGGGCGCTGCAAGGCGTTCTCGGACTCCGCGGACGGCGTCGGCTGGTCCGAGGGTGTCGGTCTGCTGGTGTTGGAACGGCAGTCGGATGCTGTTCGCAACGGGCACACGGTGTTGGCGGTGATGCGTGGTTCGGCGATCAACCAGGACGGTGCTTCCAACGGCCTGACCGCGCCGAACGGTCCGTCGCAGCAGAGGGTGATCCGGCAAGCGCTCGCGTCGGCTGGACTGTCCACTCAGGACGTCGACACGGTCGAGGCGCACGGCACGGGCACGACTCTGGGCGACCCGATCGAGGCGCAGGCGTTGCTCGCGACCTACGGGCAGGACCGTGACGTGCCGCTGCTGCTGGGTGGCATCAAGTCGAACATCGGGCACTCGCAGGCTGCGGCCGGTGTCGCCGGTGTGATCAAGATGGTGCAGGCCATGCGGAACGGCATCGTGCCGCCGACCCTGCACGTCACGGCGCCGTCGTCGCACGTCGACTGGAGCGAGGGCGCGGTCGAGCTGGTCACCGAGGCCACGCCGTGGCCTGCGGTCTCGCGGCCGCGCAGGGCCGGCGTCTCGTCGTTCGGGCTGTCGGGCACCAACGCGCACGTGATCTTGGAGGCGCCGGGGTCGGGGATCCCCCCAATTTCCAGCGTACCGGATGAAAGTGCTGGTCAAGGGGCCGCTGGGCGATCTGTGGACAACTCGGCGGCTGTGGACAACTCGGTGCCGTTCGTGGTGTCGGCGAAGACGGCGGAGGCGCTGCCGGGGCAGGTTGAGCGGGCTCGGGCGGCGGTGGGTGCGCCGGAGGACGTGGCGTTCTCGTTGCTGAGGACGCGGGCGCAGTTCGAGCATCGGGCCGTGGTGCTCGGGGACGAGGTGCTGGCGCAGGGGACGGCGCAGTCGCAGCGGTCGCTCGCGGTGCTGTTCTCCGGGCAGGGGTCGCAGCGGGTTGGCATGGGGCGTGAGCTGTACGAGGCGTTCCCGGTGTTCGCTGAGGCGTTGGACGCCGTGCTGATGTACCTGGACCCGGCGGTTCGGGACGTCATGTGGGGCGACGACCAGGAGGCGTTGAACCAGACCGGGTACACGCAGCCGGCGTTGTTCGCGGTGGAGATGGCGCTGTACCGGCTGGTCGAGTCGTGGGGTGTGCAGCCGGATCAGCTGGCCGGGCACTCGATCGGTGAGATCGCGGCGGCGCACGTGGCCGGGGTGCTGAGCCTCGAGGACGCGTGCCTGCTCGTCACCGCCAGGTCGGCGCTCATGCAGGCCTTGCCCGAGGGTGGCGCGATGGTCGCGGTTCAGGCTTCTGAGGACGAGGTGCTGCCGCATCTCACCGAGAGGGTCTCGATCGCGGCGATCAACGGGCCCAGGTCGGTGGTGATCGCGGGTGACGAAGCTGAGGTCTCGGCTGTTGCTGAACGGTGGAAGAGCAAGCGGCTCAAGGTGTCGCATGCGTTCCACTCGCCGTTGATGGAGCCGATGCTGGACGACTTCCGCGAGTCGCTGGCGGAGGTGACGTTCAACCAGCCGCGCATTCCTGTCGTTGCCAGCGGGGACGTGACCACCGTTGAGTACTGGGTGAACCACGTTCGGGATGCGGTGCGGTTCAGCGAGAACGTGCAGAGGCTCACCGCGCAGGGTGCGACGACGTTCCTTGAAGTGGGGCCGGACGGGGTGCTGTCCGCGTTGGTGGACGGCGCGATCCCGTTGTTGCGCAAGGACAAGGGCGAGCGGGTGGCGGCGTTGACGGCGTTGGCTCGGCTGCACGTCGGCGGGGTGAAAGTCGACTGGAGCAGATTCCACGTTGGTGGCAAGGCGATCGACCTGCCCACGTACGCGTTCGACCACCAGCGGTACTGGCCGGCCGTGCGGATCGGCGGTGATGACGCGTCCGGCATCGGCATGGTCGCGGTCGGGCACCCGTTGCTCATCGCGTCGGCGGAACTCGCTGACGGAGAAGGGTTCCTGTTCACCAGCAGGCTGGCGGCGCGCACGCATCCGTGGATTCGCCACCACACGATCATGGGACGCGTGATGGTGCCGGGTGCGGCGCTCGTCGAGCTCGCGATGCGGGCTGGGGACGAGGTCGGGCTCGATCGGCTGGAGGAGCTGACGCTGTCGGCGCCGGTGGTGCTGCCGGAGCACGGTGGGCTTGCGCTGCAGATGAAGGTGTCCGCCGGGGACGACCGCCGGACGTTCACGATCCACGCACGGCCGGACGAGGTGGCCGATGCCGGGTGGACTCAGGTCGTCAGCGGTGTGCTGGCCAAGGGCGAGCAGCGAGTCGAGTTCGACGCCTCGGTGTGGCCGCCGCAGGCTGAGCCGGTTGATGTCGAGGGCTGCTACGAGAAGTTCGCGGAGGCCGGGTTCGCTTACGGTGGCCTGTTCCAGGGACTGCGGGCGGCCTGGCGGGACGGCGACACCACGTATGCCGAGGTGGCGCTGCCGGACGACGTGAGCGTCAGGCAGTACGGGCTGCATCCGGCGTTGCTCGATGCCGCGCTGCACGCCTCGTTGCTCGACGAGAGCGGGTCGGCCGGGTTGCCGTTCGCGTGGGAGAACGTGTCGCTGCACGCGACCGGTGCGACGGCGTTGCGGGTCAAGATGACGCGCGACGACAACGGGTTGCGGATCGCGCTCGCCGACCCCGCCGGTAATCCGGTGGCGTCGGTCGAGTCGTTGGTGATGCGGGCGGTCGCGGCGGAGCAGCCGGCCGAGCTGGACGCGTTGTTCTCGGTGCGGTGGACGCCGATCGCGGTGCCGCCGGCCGAGGCGGGCAAGACGGTCAGCGTGCTCGGGCCGGATGTGCTCGGGCTGTCCGTCGGACGGGTCGAGGGCCTGCTTTCGTTGACCGGCACGGATGTCGTGCTCGTGCCGGTGGAGGGGGAGCAGAACGCCGAGTCGGTGCGGGCGGTGACCCATCGGGCGCTGGAGCTCGTGCAGGAGTGGATCCGGGAGGACCGCGACGGGCGGCTCGTGTTCGTCACGCGTGGTGCGATCGAGGGTGACGACCTGGCCGGTGCGGCGGTGTGGGGTCTGCTGCGGACCGCGCAGACCGAGCATCCGGACCGGTTCGGGTTGATCGACCTGGACGCCGAGGAGTCGTCGCTCGCGACGTTGCTCGGGGTGCTGGATCTCGACGAGCCGCAGCTGGTGATTCGTGACGGTGAGGCTCGGGCGGCTCGGCTTGGCCGCGTTGCCGCGGGTGCCGAGGCCGCGTGGGAGAGCCCGGTGTTGATCACGGGTGGCACCGGTGGGCTCGGCAGGATCGTGGCGCGGCATCTGGTGGAGAACCACGGCGTGACCGAGCTGGTGCTGGTCAGCCGCAGCGGTCAGGGTGACGTGAGCGAGCTGGAGGCGTTGGGAGCGCGGGTTTCCGTCGTCGCGTGCGATGCCGCCGACCGGGCTGCTCTGTGGGAGTTGTTGAAGCAGAACAAGGTTCGGGGTGTCGTGCACGCGGCCGGTGTGCTCGACGACGGTGTGATCGAGTCGTTGACGCCGGAGCGAGTGGACGGTGTGTTGCGCGCCAAGGTGGACGCTGCGCTGAACCTGCACGACCTCGCGACCGAGGCCACGCAGTTCGTGATGTTCTCGTCGGCGGCCGGTGTGTTCGGCAACGCCGGGCAGGGCAACTACGCCGCCGGCAACGCGTTCCTCGACGCGCTCGCCGCGCATCGGCAGCTCAACGGGCTGCCCGGTGTGTCGCTCGCGTGGGGTGCTTGGGACACCGGCATGTTGGCGGCAGAGGACGCGGAACGGATGCGGCGCTCGGGCATGCCCGCGTTGGACGCCGAGCTGGGGCTGCGGTTGTTCGACGCGGCGGTCGGCGGGCTCGAGGCGGCGGTGGTGCCGGTGCGGCTCGACCTGGGTGCGCTGAAGCAGAACGGTGACGTGAAACCGTTGCTGCGCGGGCTGATCCGGGTCAAGGCGCGGCGCAAGGTCGCCGGGTCGGAGACGGCTTCCGGGATGGTGCAGCGACTGTCCGTTCTGGACGAAGCCGGCCGGACGGACGCTTTGGTGGACCTGGTGCGGGGTGAGGTCGCGGCCGTGCTCGGCTACGACACGATCGCGGCGGTCGACCCGGCGCGGGCGTTCCAGGAGCTCGGGTTCGACTCTTTGACCGCGGTGGAGTTGCGCAACAGGTTGACCGCGGTGACCGGGTTGAAGCTGCCGGCGACGGTGGTGTTCGACTACCCGTCTTCCGCGCAGTTGGCTGCTTTTCTGAAGGACGAGTTGCTGGGCGCGGTGTCCGACCTGTCGGATCTGCCCGCTCTGGTGTCCACTTCGGACGATCCGATCGTCATCGTCGGCATGGCCTGCCGGTACCCCGGCGGTGTGTCGTCGCCGGAGGACCTGTGGCGGCTGGTGGTGGACGGGGTGGACGCGGTCACGCCGTTCCCGACGAACCGCGGCTGGGACCTCGACACGTTGTTCCACCCGGACCCCGACCACCCCGGCACGTCCTACGTCCGGGCGGGTGGGTTCCTGCACGACGCCGACCTGTTCGACCCCGAGTTCTTCGGGATGTCGCCGCGCGAGGCCGTTGCGACGGACTCGCAGCAGCGGCTCATGCTCGAGACCGCGTGGGAAGCGTTGGAACGCTCTGGGATCGCGCCGGCCTCGTTGCGTGGCAGCTCAACGGGCGTGTTCGCCGGTGTCATGTACAACGACTACACGCAGCTCATCGGCGGTGCGGACACCGAGGGCTTCGGCTCCACTGGTGCGTCGCCTTCGGTGATTTCCGGCCGGGTGTCCTACGCGTTGGGGCTTGAAGGGCCGTCGGTGTCGATCGACACCGCGTGCTCGTCGTCGTTGGTCGCGCTGCACTGGGCTATGCAGGCTCTTCGGGCCGGTGAGTGCTCACTGGCGTTGGCCGGTGGTGTGACCGTGATGTCGACGCCGGGCTCGTTCGTCGGTTTCTCTCGTCAGCGGGGTCTCTCGGAGGATGGGCGGTGCAAGGCGTTCTCCGACACGGCTGATGGTGTCGGGTGGTCTGAGGGTGTTGGTCTGCTCGTGCTGGAGCGGCAGTCCGATGCTGTTCGCCTTGGGCACACGGTGCTGGCGGTCGTGCGTGGTTCTGCCATCAACCAGGACGGTGCTTCCAACGGACTGACGGCGCCCAACGGTCCGTCGCAGCAGAGGGTCATTCGTCAGGCGTTGGCGTCTGCCGGGTTGAGTGCTGCTGATGTCGATGCTGTTGAGGCGCATGGCACCGGTACTTCTTTGGGTGACCCCATCGAGGCGCAGGCGTTGATGGCGACTTACGGGCAGGATCGTGATGTGCCGCTGCTGCTGGGTGGCATCAAGTCGAACATCGGGCACACGCAGGCTGCGGCCGGTGTCGCGGGCATCATCAAGATGGTGCAGGCGATGCGGCATGGTGTGTTGCCGCGGACGCTGCACGCTGCCACGCCTTCGTCGCACGTCGACTGGAGCGAGGGTGCGGTCGAGCTGCTGCAGGAGAACACCGCGTGGCCTTCGGTGGCGCGGGCGCGGCGGGCGGCGGTGTCGTCGTTCGGCATCTCGGGCACGAACGCGCACGTGATCTTGGAGCAGGGCGCGGGGATCCCCCCAATTTCCAGCGTACGCGATGAAAATGCTGGTCAGGGGGCCGCGCGAGAATCTGTGGACAACTCGGCGCCTGTGGACAACTCGGCCGTTGTGGATCTTGGCGGCGTCGAGTTGTCGGTGTCCGGTGAGACGATTGGAGTGGGGACCTCGGTCTCCCCCTGGGGCCCCCAGGCGGGATCGATTCCGATTCCGTTGGTGGTGTCGGCGCGGTCTGAGGGGGCGCTGGACGGGCAGGTCGAGCGGATCCGGCAGGTCGGCGGTGAGGCCAAGGACGTCGCGTACTCGTTGCTGACGGGCAGGACGTTGTTCGATCACCGGGCGGTCGTGCTCGATGGCGAGGTGGTGGCTCGGGGGTCGGTGCGGAGGAGGCCGGTCGCGTTCCTGTTCAGCGGGCAAGGGGCGCAGCGGGTTGGCATGGGGCGTGAGTTGTATGAGGCGTTCCCGGTGTTCGCCGAGGCGTTCGACGACGCGTTGCAGCACCTCGACCCGGCGCTCAGGGACGTCATGTGGGGTGCGGACCAGGAGGCGTTGAACCAGACCGGGTTCGCGCAGCCGGCGTTGTTCGCGGTCGAGGTCGCGTTGTACCGGCTGGTTGAGTCTTTTGGGGTCAGGCCCGATCACGTTGCGGGGCACTCGATCGGCGAGGCGGCGGCGGCGCACGTGAGCGGTGTTCTCGCCCTTGAGGACGCATGTCAGCTCATCACGGCGAGGGCCGCGTTGATGCAGAACCTCCCGGCCGGCGGCGCGATGGTGTCGGTGATCGCCTCGGAGGAGGAGGTGACGCCGTACCTGACCGGGAACGTGTCGATCGCGGCGATCAACGGGCCGCGGACGGTGGTGCTGGCCGGCGAGGAGGACGAGGTCCTCAAGATCGCCAAGCAGTGGAAGTACAAGCAGCTCAAGGTGAGCCACGCGTTCCACTCGCCGTTGATGGAGCCGATGCTGCAGGACTTCCGGGAGGCGATCGGTGAAATCACCTTCAGCGAGCCGCGGATCGCGTTCCAGGCGGCCGGGGATGTCACGAGCGTCGACTACTGGGTCGGTCACGTGCGGGACGCGGTGCGGTTCCACGACAACGTGACCGCGCTCGGGGACAAGACGTTCCTGGAGATCGGGCCGGACGCCGCGCTGACGCCGCTGGTCGACGGGGCGATTCCGGCGCTCAGGCGCAATGCCGACGAGGTCACGCAGATTTTGACCGCGCTGGGGCAGGCGCACGTTGAGGGCGTCAGCGTCGACTGGAGCCCGTTGCTCAAGGGTGCCAAGAAGATCGACCTGCCCACCTACGCGTTCCGCAGGCAGTCGTACTGGCCGAAGGTCGTGGAGGGCGCCAGCGACGTGAAGGCCGCGGGGCTGAGCGGTGTCGGGCACCCGTTGCTCGGCGCGGCGGTGCAGCTCGCCGGGCAGGACGGGCATCTGTTCACCAGCCGGATCGCGCTCAGGACGCACGGCTGGCTCGCGGATCACGTGATCATGGGGCGCACCCTCGTGCCCGGTGCGGCGCTGGTCGAGGTCGCGCTCAAGGCTGCGGAGGAGCTCGGGCTCGACACGCTGGAAGAGCTGACGATCGCGGCACCGCTGATGCTGCCCGAGCAGGGTGGCGTGCAGATCCAGGTCGCGATCAGCGCCGAGGAGAACGACAGGCGCACCGTCACGATCTACAGCAGGCCGGAGGACACCGACCTGCCGTGGACCGAGAACGCCAGCGGTGTCCTCAGCAGCACCGGCAACCTGGGAACCCGCCTCGACACCTGGCCGGTCGGCGAACCCGTCGACCTCGACCAGATCTACGACAGGTTCGCGGAGATCGGGTTCGCGTACGGGGACACGTTCCAGGGCCTCATGAACGCGTGGCGCCACGAAGGTGCGGTCTACGCGGAGGTCGCGTTGCCCGAAGGCGTCGAACCCGGCTCGTTCGGTATCCACCCCGCACTGCTCGACGCCACGCTGCACACCGCGCTCCTCGCCGAGGGCGACCAAGGGGCGGGGCTGCCGTTCAGCTGGGAGGGCGTGAAGATCCACGCCACCGGTGCGGCGAGCGTCCGGGTGCGGATGAGCAGGGACGAGAGCGGCGCGATGCACATCGTCGTCGCCGACCCGCAGGGCAACCCCGTCGCCGAGGTCGAGTCGCTGGTGGTCCGCGCGGTCAGCGCCGGGCAGCTCAACGAGAACAGCACCCGCGACGCGCTGTTCACCCTCGACTGGACGCCGATCAACGCCACCGACCCGATCGACGCCACCGTGGCGATCGCCGGCGAGGACCACTTCGGGCTGGTCGACCACTTCGTCGCCGGACGCGTCTACGACAACATCGAGTCCACCGACACCGAAGTCGTCCTGACCGAAATCCAGGCCTACTCGGACGACGTCGTGGACTCCACGCACGCCGCCGTGTCGGACGCGCTGATCAACGTCCAGGAGTGGATCACCAGCCTGCGCAGGGGCAGGCTCTGGTTCGTCACGAAGAACGCCATCGCGGCCACGGAGAACGACGTTCCGGACCCGGTGAGCGCCGCCGTCTGGGGCCTGGTCAGGGTTGCCCAGTCCGAACATCCCGGCAGCTTCGGGTTGCTCGACATCGACGACCAGCGCTCCAGCCTCGCGGTCCTGCGCCAGGCCGTGAACGCCGACGAACCCCAGATCGTGCTGCGGGACGGCGAGATCCTCGGCGGCCGCCTCACCAGGGCGGAACGCCACGACACCACGATCAATCACGGCAAGGTCCTCATCACCGGCGGCACGGGCGGCCTCGGCCGGATCATCGCCCGGCACCTGATCGAGAACCACGGCGTCGAGGAACTCGTCCTGGCGAGCCGCAGCGGTCAGGCGGAAACCGGGGACCTGCGAGCGAACGTCACGGTGGCCGCGTGCGACGTGAGCGACCGCGACGAACTCGCCGCACTCCTCACCGCCCACACCCCGACGACGATCATCCACGCGGCGGGCGTGCTCGACGACGCCACCATCGAGTCGCTGACGCTGGACCGGGTCGACCCGGTGCTCCAGCCGAAGGTCGACGCCGCCTGGTACCTGCACGAGCTGGCACCGGACGCGAACCTGATCCTGTTCAGCAGCGTCGCCGGCACGTTCGGCAACGCCGGGCAGGCCGGCTACGCGGCCGGCAACGCGTTCCTCGACGCACTCGCCGTCCACCGCAAGGCGCACCACCAAAAGGCGACGAGCATGGCCTGGGGTGCCTGGGACACCGGCATGCTCAGCGCACAGGACGCGGAACGCATGGCCCGCTCCGGCATGCCGGCGATCACCGAGGAACTCGGCACCACCCTCTTCGACGAGGCGCTCCAGACCGGCCAGGCGGCGACGATCCCGGTGAAGCTGGACTTCGCGGTCCTGCGCAACCACGACGTGGCACCGCTGCTGCGCGGACTGGTCCGCACCAAGTCGAAGAAGGTGGTGGCAGGTCAGGAAACCGCCGACTCGCTGATCAACCGGCTCGTGCACCTCTCCGACCAGGGACGCACGGACGCGCTGCTCGATCTCGTCCGCGGCCAGGTCTCCGAGGTGCTCGGGCACGCGGAGGGCGAGGTGATCGAGGAGGACCGGCAGTTCCAGGACCTCGGCTTCGACTCGCTCACCGCGGTCGAGCTGCGCAACCGGCTCGGCGGCGCGACAGGGCTGCGGCTCCCGGCCACGCTGGTGTTCGACTACCCGACTCCCGCGGATCTGGTGGCACACCTCAAGACCGAGCTGCTGGCCGACGCGCCGGAAGCCGGCCTGCCGAGCGTGCTGGCCGACCTCGACGCGTTCGAGAAGGCACTCGCCGCGGCCAGCGTGGACGAGGCGCTGCACCAGCAGATCGCGGGCCGGCTCGACGTCCTGCGCACGAAGTGGGCCAAGAACACCAGTACCGAGAAGGACTTCGAGTCGGCCTCGGACGACGAGATGTTCGCGATGCTCGACGAAGAACTCGGTCTCTAAGAAGGAGACGGACATGCCACTGGTGATCGGTGTGGTGGGGCTGGGCGGCCTCGGGGAGGGCCTCGCGAAGGTCCTGCTCGCGAACGGGGCCGAGGTGATCGGCGTGGACGACGACCTCGAGGTGCTGGCCCGCGTCCACCGCAGGCTCAGCGGACCCCAGCTGAGCCTCGCGACGGAGCTGTTCGACCTCAAGCGGGCCGACCTCGTCATCGAGGCGCTGCCGGAGGACCTCGCCGTCAAGGAGACCGTGCTGCAAAGACTCGTGGAGGAGTGCGCGCCGGGCACGGTCTTCCTCACCACCACACCGACGCTGTCCGTGGCGAAACTGGCCATCGCGTCCGGCGCACCGGATCGCGTCGTCGGACTGCGTTACTCCATCCCACCGCCGTACGGGCACCACGCCAGCCTGATCGGCACGTCGATGGCCTCACCCGAGGCAATTCACCTGGCACGTAAGGCGGTCCGGCTGGCCGGCACCGAGATCGTGAGCCTCGGCGGCCGGCCCGCCGAGGCCGCGACCGCGCTGCTCTACGCGTGCATGAACCGCACGATGAACCTCGCCGACGCCGGCTACGCGACCGTCGAGGACCTCGACACCGCCCTGAAACTGGGCTGTGGCCTCAAGTTCGGGCCGCTGCACCTGCTCGACCTGATCGGGCTCGACACGGTCCGCTCGGCCCTCCGCAAGCTGCACGAGATCACCGGATCCGACTCCTACATCCCGTCACCGCTGCTCGACCGCATGGTCGAGGAAGGCCGGCTGGGCCGCAAGACGGGTGAGGGCTTCCACCGCTACGACGACCGCGGCGAGATCCTGCCGCCACCCCGCAACCGCGTCACCAAGGGCGACCCGCGCGAGATCCGCTCGGCCGGCGTCGTCGGCGCGGGGCTGATGGGCCGCGGCATCGCCGAAATCCTCGTTGTGGCAGGCATTCCCACCACGCTCGTCGCGCGCACCCAGGAAAAGGCCGAGGCCGCCCTGGACCGAATCTGTTCGTCTCTCACCAGACTCGTCCAGAAAGGGAGGATGTCCGAGCAGGACCGCCAGGACGTCCTCGCCCGGCTGACCGTCGGCACGAGCTGCGAAGCCCTCGCGAACGCCGACATCGTCATCGAGGCCGTCGCCGAGGACATGGCCGTCAAAACAGCTGTCCTGCAAGCCGTCGACGCCGCCCTCAAACCCGGCGCCATCATCGCCACCACCACCTCCAGCCTTTCCGTCACCGCCTGCGCGAACGCCACGAGCCGCCCCGCCGACGTGATCGGGCTGCATTTCTTCAACCCCGCCCCGGTCATGAGGCTCGTCGAGATCGTCCGCACCGAGCACACCGCCGACGACGTGCACGCCACCGCGCACGCGCTGGTGAAGTGGCTGCGCAAGACCGCGGTCGACTGCACGGACCGGGTCGGGTTCATCGTCAACCACGTGTTGTTCCCCTATCTCAACGACGCCATTCGCATGCTCGCCCGCACCGACGTCACCGTCGACGAGATCGACACCGCGATCGTGACGGCGTTCCACCACCCGATGGGTCCCTTCACCCTCCTGGACACCATTGGCCTGGACGTCTCGCTCGCCATTCTCGAGACGCTCAGCGCGGCTTCCCCCACCGGTGAACCCGCACCCGCCGAGGAACTGCGCCGTCTCGTCGCTGCAGGACACCTCGGGAGGAAAACGGGAAGCGGATTCCGCGGCGTGAACAAAGGGAAATGAGGGATTTCCGATGGCCGAGGAGGCCGGCACGGGACGGCGGCACGTCGCGATCTTCGCCAACCCTGAGCAGGGACAGGCACTTCCGGCGCTCGCCGTGATCGAGGAACTGGTGCGGCGCGGCTACCGCGTCACCTACGCCACCTCGTCCGAGGTCGCCGCCCGCCTCGCGCTGAGCGAGGCGACCGAGGGCAGGTGGGACGTGGTGGGGTTCCTCGACGACAGCGTGTCGCCGATCTCCCTGGCACGCGGGTACTTCGCCGGCGACCTGCCCGACCTCGTCGTCTACGACGGCACCGCGGTCGAGGTCGCCAGGGCTGCCGCCGAGACGTGGGACGGGCTGCCCGACGACGACTTCGTGGACGCGGAGTTCGGCGAGTTCCTCACCCGGTTCGGGCTCGCGTTCCTGCCGGAGAAACCCAGTCTCTACCGGGTTGTGCCGGGCCGCGTCGTCGCGTATTAGTTCACGGGCTGGAACCCGCGCCGGATTCACCGCCCGCACAATGCGGAATCACCTGCCGGACTTCGGCACTTGCCTCGCGGAGTTTGCGGTCCGGTCACCTGGGGCATTTATCCTCAGCGCAGGTCATCTCTTCGAGCCTGAGGCGGTAGGCGGTGGACGACGACGCGGGCCCCGTCACCGAGCTGTTCGGACGTGAGAGCGCGCTCACCACGGTGGCGCACCACACGACCGCCGCTCGGCGGGGAGCGGGCGCGCGGGCCGTGCTCGTGCGCGGTGCCCGCGGTTCCGGCAAGTCCGCTGTCCTGCGCCTGGCCGCCCGTACCGAGACGCGTGCCGGGACGACCGTGCTGTCCGCGGCCGGGCGAGGTGAACGCCGGCCGCTCGCCGTGGCCAGCCGGCTGCTGGTCCAGACAGGCGTGATCGTTCCGGAACTCTCCGACCCGTCCGCCGCCGACCTCTACCGCGCATACCGGGGCATGTGGCGCGATGTCGTGACGGTGGCGGAACGTTCGCCGGTCTGCCTGGTGCTCGACGACCTCGACCTGTGCGACGACGCGACCGTGCGATGGGCCGACTTCGTGCTGCGCAGACTCGGCGACGAACCCGTCAGCCTGGTGCTGTCCCAGCACGCGCCGCTCGACGCCGAACTCGCCCGCGCGCACGTCGTCGACCTGCAGCCGCTGACCACGCCTCAGGTCGCCGACATGATCTCCACGACCCTGCACTTCCCGCCGGACGCCGTGTTCACGAGCCTCTGCCTGAAGCTGTCCGGTGGCATCCCGCGCCACCTCACGACCGTGCTCGCGGACATCCAGGCGGCCCAGGCGTTGCGGCAGGAGTCCGTGGAACTCGTTGCCGCACGACGGTTGCGTGACCAGCCCGAACACCTGCGGGCGATCGCTACCGCGCTCGTGGTGGTGGACCAGGAAGAACTCGTCGGACCGCTCGCCGGAGTGTCCGAGCGCATCGCCGAGAACGGGATCTCGGTGCTGCGCAAAGCACATCTGCTCGGCGACGGCCTGCCCGACCACGTCCGCGAGTGGTACCGCGCGGGTGTGCTCGACGTGCTGGACCCGGCCGAGGTCGCCGATCTGCGGCACCGCGCGGCCGTCGTGCTGGACGAGTTCGGGCACGACGCGCGGGCGGTCGCCGACCAGCTCGTGCACCTGCCCGCCGTCGACACGCCGTGGATGTCCCAGGTCCTGCACGAGGCGGCGGCAGGCGGCCGGCCCCAGGACGCCGCGCGCTACCTGCGCAGGCTCGTCGAACTCCACCCGGACGACATCGAACTGCGGGTCAATCTCGCGACCGGGCTGTCCCGGCACGATCCCGGCGGGGCCTGCGAACACCTGGCCGCCGCGTTCCACCGCACCGCCGACCCGGACCTGCGGGCGGCGCTGGCCGTCAAGCACGCGCTGACCGGACGGACGCGCACGTTCCTGCGGCTGGCCAGGGATCCCGCGCTGTCCGAGGACCTGACCACGCTGCTCGACGCCGTGCAGCTGTCGATCGACCTCGACGACGCGCACGCGGTGTCGGCGGCCGTGGCGAACGCGGTGCCGCCGAAGGCAGGAGAGACGACAGCGCAACGGTGTCTGCTCGGCGTCGTCGCGGAAGCCACCATGCGCGGCGGTGGATCGATCGATGTGGCCGTTGGACACGCACGGGCGGCGCTCGCGGATTCGGAGGCGCTGACCGACTGGTCGATGCTGTCCGCCGCGAGCGTCCTCAGGGTCGCCGGGCACACCGCGGAAGCACTCGCCGTGCTGGACCGGGCCGTGAACGCGTTCTCCAGCAACGGGGATTCGCTCGCGCATTGCCGGTCGCTGTTGCAGCGTTCGCTCGTCCACATGTCCCTGGGCGATCTGCCGCGTGCGACCCAGGACGCGTCGACGGCGGTCCAGGCGGTGCGCGCGGGCGGGTGGGACCTGCCGCGCGCGATCGTCCTGCTGGCCTGGTTGTCGTTGCAGACCGGCAACATCCCTTTCGCGGCACAGCTTCTCGACGAGGTGAACGAGGACGACATCCGGCACCTCACGCCGACCCACCGCGAATACCTCCGCACGTCCGGCTGGCTGGCGTTCCTGCGGAACGAGATCGCCGTGGCCGCCGACCGGATGACGGCGTGCGCGTCGGTGCTGAAGGCCGTCGGTCTCAGCGACCCCAGCACGCTGCCGTCGTGGACCGACATCGTGCAGGTGCTGACCCTGGCCGGCCGGGACGCGAGCGCCGCCGTGCGCGAGGTGGACCGGCTGGCGCAGGCGTGGCCGTCCCGCGAATCGGCCGCGTTCTCGTTGCTGGCCAGGGCCTACACCACCTCAGGGCCGGCCGCGCTGGACATGGCGAAGGCCGCCTCGGACGGGTTCGCCGCGGTGCCGTCGCTCGTCCAGCAGGCCCGCACGGAACTGCTGCTGGGCCAGCGGTGGACGGGTGCGGGTGAGGCGCGCGAGGCACGCGCCCACCTGAGGGAAGCCGTCGGGCTGGCGCTGCGGGCCGGCAGCAGGTCACTGGCGGACTCGGCCAGGACGCTGCTGGTCGGAGCGGGCGGCCGGATGCCGGTGTCGTCCACTGTGGATGGACTGGCGCTGCTGACCGTCAGTGAGCGCAAGGTGGTCGAGCTGGCCGCGGCCGGGGTCACGAACCGGGCGATCGCCGACCATCTGTTCGTGACGCTGCGGACCGTCGAGGTGCACCTCACGCGCGCCTATCGCAAGCTCGGGATCTCCAGCCGCGCGGAGCTCCCCGACGTCCTGGCGTCGTGATGGTCCTGCTCGAACGCGAGGACGAACTGGCGCGGCTCACCCGCGCGGTGCGGCGCGTCCGGGAGGGTCACGGCGACCGGTTCCTCATCACCGGACCGCTCGGCTGCGGCAAGTCCGCGCTGCTGGAAGCGATCCGCGCGGACGCCACCGGCGTTCGGGTCCTCACCGCGAACTGTTCGTCGCTGGAGCAGGACTTCGCGTTCGGTGTCGCCCGCCAGCTGCTCGAACCCGTGCTGTTCCGGGCCGGCGACTGCGATCGGTGGTTCTCGGTGCAGGAAGCCGCGGTCAGTGGGCTCACCGCGCTCACCCACGCGATGAGCGCCGATCAGCCGACGGTGCTGCTGATCGACGACCTGCAGTGGGCCGACGCCCCGTCGCTGCGCTGGCTGGTCGCGCTCGCCAGGACGCTGGAGCACCACCCGATCCTGCTGGTCGCGGCGACCAGGGACGGCGAGCACTGCCCGTTGCCGCGCACCGAGATCCGGCCGGAACCGTTGTCGCCCGCCGCGATCGCCGAGCTCGTCGAACGCCGCACCGGCCAGCGCCCCGACGAGGAGTTCGTCGCCGCCTGCCACACCGTGACCGGCGGCAACCCGCTGTTCCTGTGCGCGGTGCTGAGCCACGTCACCAGCCCGACCGCCGACCAGGTCCCGCACGTCCGCGAACTGCGGCCCGCGCGCCTCGAGGAACGGCTCGTGCGCGGCCTCGCCACCCAGCCGCTGCACGCCCAGAACCTCGCCAAAGCCGCCGCCGTGCTGGGTGACGACGACCTCGTCGGACAACTCGCCGGGCTCACCCGCGAGCAGGTCAGCGAGGCGCGGCGGACTCTCGACCAGGCCGGACTGGTGACCAGCAGGCCCGTGGTTCGCGACGCGATCGAGGAGTCGATGCCGGTCGGAGAGCGCGAGGAGTGGCAGTCCAGGGCCGTGAAACTGTTGCACGACAACGGAAGGCCGGCCGAGCAGGTCGCCGCGCGGCTGCTCACGGTCACCGCGGCCCAGGGCCGGTGGGCGATCGACACGCTCCGGGCCGCCGCCGGCATCGCGCTGCGCCGAGGCGCACCAGAGGTCGCCGCGCGCTATCTCCGCAGGGCGTTGCGAGACGTCCAGGGGAACTCCGAACAACGCGCACGGCTGCTCGTCGACCTCGCCACCGCCGAACGGTTCTTCGACCCGGCGGCGTCCGTCCGGCACATCACCTATGCCGTGCCGTTGTTCCGTGAGGTGGAGGAACGAGCCGCGGCACTTGTGCGCATCGCCCCGACCGCACTCGGATCGGCGCCACGGCCCGTGCGGGACCTCATCGACCAGGTCGCCGCCGATCTGCACCACAACAAAGAGCTCGCGTACCGGCTTGAGGCGCGCCAACGGTACGTGTGGCACTCAGACCCCGCGTTGCTCGCCGACGCGGCCCAACGCCTCAAGCAGATCGACGGCGTCACGCCCGGCGAACGCGAACTGCAGATCATCCTGCTCGACGCGGCCATGATCACCGCCCGCATGCCCGCGCACGAGGTCGCGGACATCGCGAGCAGGGTGCTGAAACAGGAAGAACCACACCCGAGGCACGTCCACACCGCGATCCCGCTGCTCATCAAGGTGCTCGCCGCCGCGGGCGCCGCGCACGAAGCCGTGCCGTGGCTCGACCAGGCCCTGAGCCAGGCGACGAACACCGTGGAACAGGCGCTGATCCGCGCCCAGCAGTCGTTCGTGCTGATGCACCTGGGCAAACCGGGGGAGGCGCACCGGGCCGCCGAGCACGCCGTCGACCTCGCGGTGCTGGACTGGCGCGGCGACACGACGACCGCCGCGATCGGGCTCACCGCCGTCGCGATGGAACTGCGGGATCCCGGCCTGATCGCCAAGATCCTGACTTCGCGCCCTGACCGGGACGAGTCGCCCGGCTGCGACGCGGTGTACCGCATGCTGCACGCGACCGGGGAGGCGCTGGCGGGGGAGAACGCCAGGGCGCTGGACCGGTTCCTGGACTGCGGCCGCGTGTTCGACAGCGTCGGCTGGCGCAACCCGGTGCTGCTGCCGTGGTGCGTCACGACGGCCAGGCTGCACGCGCGGCTCGGTGACCTGACCGCCGCACGGGATGCCGCGGCGCAGGCGTGGGACCGGGCCGTCGAGTGGGGTGCGCCAGCCGGCATCGGGCGGGCGCTGTACGTGCTCGGCCGCTACACGCCCGGCCGCAAAGGGCTTGAGATGCTGCACGAGGCCGTTCAGGTGTTGCACGCCAACCCGTTCGAACGGGCGAAGGCGCTCCTTCAGCTAGGGGCCCGCGAACGCGCGGACGGCGACCCTCAGGCTTCCCGGCACCTGGACGAGGCGTACCGCCTCGCGGTCCGGTCCGGTGCGGAAAGACTTGCCGAGAGAATCGCGAAGGAACTCGACGGTAATTCGCCCGGCATTGTCGTGGCACTGACCCGGACCGAGTTCAAGGTGGCCGGATTCGTCGTCCAGGGACTCACCAACGCCGAAATCGCGGAAGAACTCGCCGTGACCTCGCGGGCGATCGAGAAGCACCTCACGAACTCGTTCCGCAAGCTCGGCATCCGCCGCCGCACGGAACTCGCCGGCGCTCTCGCGAGGGCCTACCCGCCGTCCGCGTAACACCGGCGACACATCTACGAATTTCTTGTGCTTAATTCCCGCACAGTTGAGTCGCACCTCAGTTACCGCGCGATGCCGTCTCGATCGGCGTCGGCGTTGAACCCGCAGCTCAGGGCCGTTGCGCGCGATCAGGTGAGACGTACCCGAAACGTCCTACCGAAATACGCGGACGCCTCCCCGAACCCCCGGCCCACCCCTACCACAACATTAGGGGCCACCCCTCACACCTCGTTGACCGGGTTCGCCAGATCTTCCTACGATTCAACGTGTCAAGGTGAGAATCGCAGAAATTGACCTAGATCGCCTGGCGACCGCCTCAAGTTCTCTTCTGCCTCGAAATGTCACACGCAGTCGCGGAACACGAAGTTCGACGAGATCGAGAGGGATACTCTCCGATGCACACTGTTGCCGCTGGTTCTCTGGTATCTGACCACACCACCGTCGTCCCGGACGCCGACGTGTTCCGCTCGTTGCTCGAACGGTCCGGCCTCTGCCTCGCGCGCCTCGACCTCCAGCTGCGCGTCGTCGAGGCCAACGACGACTTCGTGACCCAGTTCGGCCACTCCCGCGAGTCGCTGCTCGGCCGCAGCTTCTACGAGCTGCTGCACCCCGGCGTGCACGGCCCGATGCGCAAGCAGTTCGACCGCCTCGTCGAAGGCCGCCGTCAGCGCTTCGTCGAGCACCTCGCCGGCATCGGCCCGCGCCACGCGGTCTTCACCGGCGACATCACCGGCATCGCCGTCCACGACGCGCACGGCGACCTCGTGCAGTTCGTCGTCGTCGTGAACCCCGAGAAGGGCGAGCTGCCCAACGCCGTCGTCGTCGACCGCAACCGCATCCTCACCGAGCTCGACGCCCGCATCCTCGAGGGCATCGCCACCGGCGAGTCGACGGTCCGCCTGGCCTCGCGGCTCTTCCTGTCGCGCCAGGGCGTCGAGTACCACGTCGGCACGATGCTCAAGAAGCTCAAGGCCCCCAACCGCGCCGCGCTCGTCTCCCGCGCCTACAGCCTCGGCGTGCTCAGCGTCGCCAGCTGGCCGCCCCGGGTCTCCGCCGACTACATCAAGTAGGCCGTCGTGGAGGAGATCCTCGACAGGGCGGCACAAGCCGCCCGTGAGTGGGGCACGACCCGGCCGGACGAGCGGGCGGCGGCACTGGACGCCGTCGCCGACGCGCTCGACCGCGAGACCGGTGAGCTGGTCGCGCTGGCCGAGTGGGAATGCCGGCTGCCCGGCGGGAGGTTGCGCGCGGAGGTGGGTCGCACCACGTTCCAGCTGCGCTCGTTCGCCGAGTACCTGCGCTCCGGCGCGGTCAACGGGGTCGTGGTCGACCGCGCGGACCCGGAGTGGCCGCCAGGCCCCCGGCCGGAACTGCGGCGCATGCTGATCCCGCTCGGACCGGTCGCCGTCTTCGGGTCGACGAGCTACCCGTTCGCGTTCTCGGTGGCCGGCAGCGACACGGCGTCCGCGCTGGCCGCGGGGTGCCCGGTCGTGGTCAAGGCGAGCCACAGCTATCCCGATCTCGCGGACCGCACCGCCGAGATCGTCGAAGAGGTGTTGCCCAAAGGCGTGTTCGGGCTCGTCCACGGTCAGCGCCGCGCCCGTCAGCTCGTGCTGGACCCGCGGATCAGGGCCGTCGCGTTCATCGGATCCGCTCGGGTGGGCCGCGAACTGCACCACCTCGCCGCGACCCGGCCGGAGCCGATCCCGTTCTACGGCGGCTTCGGCAGCGTGAACCCGGTGTTCGTGACCACGCGGGCAGCGGAAAAGCGCGGCCGTGAGATCGCGCGCGGGTTCGCCGAGGCGTTGGCTCAGCAGAGCGGGCAGCTGTGCACCAAACCCGGACTTCTGGTCGTACCAGAGGCTTTCGCGGACGACGTCGCCGCCGAGGTGCGCGCGTTGCGGGCGGAGCCGTTGTTCAACAAGCTCGTGGCCAAGCGCTACGAGACCGGCGTGGAATCGCTCGCCGAGTTCCTGGATGTGTTGGTGGAAGGTGGTTCGGGGGCGGGTGGGCACGCACCGACGTTGTTGCGCACCACCGCGGCCGAGATTCTCGACGGCCACGACGAGGCGTTGTCCGAGTGCTTCGGGCCGGTGTCCGTGGTCGCCACTTACCGCGACAGCCACGAACTGCTGGAGCTGGCCGCAGCGTTGCCCGGACAGCTCACCGCGACCGTGCACGGTGAGGACGACGACGTCCTGCCCGAACTGATCAGCGAACTGACCGGACGCGCGGGCCGCGTCGTGTGGAACCAGTGGCCCAACGACATCGCGACGACTCCGGCCATGCACCACGGCGGTCCCTGGCCCGCGACCACGTCGCCGTTCCACACCTCCGTCGGTGTGCGGGCCGTCGAACGGTTCCAGCGTCCCGTGGTGTTCCAAGGGTTTCCCAGCCACTTCCTCCCGGAAGTCCTGGCTGACGAACGGTGAGGAAGGTCGGAGAATGCGCGCAGCGGTGGTCGCGGGACTCGGGTCATGGCTCCCGCCGCGGGTGGTCACCAACGACGAGCTGACAGCCAAGCTGGACACGACCGACGAGTGGATCCGGACGCGGATCGGGGTCGCCACACGACATGTGGTCGAACCCGGCATGGCGACCTCGGACCTGTCGGTCGAGGCGGCGCGGCGGGCACTGCGGTCGGCAGGGGTGCCGGGGGCGGGAGCGGTGATCCTCGCGACCACGACGCCCGACCGGCCCTGCCCCGCGACGGCGCCGGAGATCGCCTCGCGGCTGGGGCTGATCGACGTGCCGGCGTTCGACATCGCGGCCGTGTGCACGGGATTCGTGTACGGGCTGGGCGTCGGCGCCGGGCTGATCACGGCCGGGATCGTGGACAGTCTTCTGATGATCGGCGGGGACGCCTACTCCACGATCCTCAACCCGCAGGACCGCACCACGTCCGTCATCTTCGGTGACGGCGCGGGCGCGGTGGTGCTGCGGGCGGGATCTCCTGACGAGCCAGGCGCCTTAGGGCCGTTCGACCTCGGTTCGGACGGCGAGCTGTCCGACCTGATCACCGTGCCCGCGGGTGGTTCGAGGCAGCGGTCGTCGCGCGACATCGTGCCGCACGGCGACAAGTTCTTCCAGATGGAGGGCCGCGAGGTCTTCGCCAACGCGGTCGCGCGCATGTCCGCCGCTTCCCGCAACGCGATCAAACGACAGGGCTGGGTCGCGTCCGATGTGGACAAGGTGATCGCGCACCAGGCCAACACCCGGATCCTGGACGCCGTGTCGGCGGAGCTGGAAGTGCCGCGCGACAAGTTCATCTCCAACATCACCGACGTCGGCAACACCTCCGCCGCCTCGATTCCGCTGGCCCTTGCGCACGGCGTGCGGTCGGGGGAGCTGAAGGCAGGGCAGAAGGTGCTGCTGACCGCGTTCGGTGGCGGACTCACCTGGGGCGCCACGACATTGGTGTGGCCGGAGCTGAGTCTTTCGGAGTGAACGGCAGAACGGCCGGGAGGAACACCCTCCCGGCCGTTTCGCGGTCTACAGCTACACCGACAGCTACACCGGCAGCACGCGGCGGAAGATCGGCACGGCGACCGCGGCCACGACGACGTGCATGACCATCAGCGCGACCACGCCGACAACCGAGGCGCCCGGCAGGAAGAACACCGGGACGTCCGCGAGGAACGACAGCACCACGACGATCGGCACGAGCTTGCCGAGCGTGCGGGCGGGATCCTTGGCGCGCTTGCGGATCGACGCCCACGCGACCGCGGCGATGATCACGCCGACCGCGGTCAGCACGACATATCCCTGGGGTTTCAGGCCTTCGACGGCGTTCGGGTCGGCCCCGAGCGCCTGGGCCGCCCACGACACGGCCGCGTTGCCGACTGCCGCGATCGCGATGGCAGCGGCGACTCCCAGCACGACCTTTCCGGTGCTGGTCCTGGTTTCAGTTGGCATGACTTCCTCGTTTCGGAAATGGCGGGAGTTAGCGCTGCGCGGGAACCGCGGGCATGCCGACGCGGACCCGGCGGCTGAGCTGCGCCGGGTCGGTGAGGAAGATGCTCTTGCGCTCGATCGAGATCCACCCGCGCTGGGCGAAGTCCGAGAGCGTCTTGTTGACCGTGTCCCGCCGGGCGCCGATGTACTGGCCGAGCTCCTCCTGGGTGAGGTCCTCGATCATCAGCAACGCGCCGCGGCGGTCGTTGCCGAACCGTCCCGCGAGGCGCAGCAACGCTTTCGCGAGCCGTGCGGAGGCGTCCAGCTGCACCACGTCCATGCGCATCTGGTGTGACTCGCGCTGCCGGCGGGTGATGCCGCCCAGCAGCCGTTCGGTGATCTCCGGGCACAGCGCGAGCCACTGCGTGAGGTCGGCCCGCGAGATCCGGCCCGCGTGCACGTCGGTGATCGCGACCGTCGTCGACACCGACGGCGAGGCGTCGAACAGTGTCGGTTCCACCAGGACGTCGCCCGCGCAGTGGAAGTCCAGCACCAGCTCGCGGCCGTCGGTGGAGGTGCAGCACGTCTTCGCCTTGCCCGTGCGGATCACGAACAGGTCGTCGGTGCGGACGCCGAGGCGCAGCAACACGTCGCCGCGACTGAACTCGACGGGCTCCAGGGCGTGGGCGAACTGGCGCCACGCCTCGTTGGAGGGCGCGAGGATCGGTGGTCGCGCCGCGGCGACCAGCTGAGGTGCCATGCACCTGACGTTAGGGTGGGCAACACTGGCATGCCGCTGGAGAACGCTGGGGTTTTCCCCACGGCCGGTCCTGAAATCCTTCAAACGCGTGAAAGAGGGAGGAGCAGCCCGTGCTTTTCGACGTCGGTCGCCTGCTGCACGAGGAGTTCCTCGCCGTCTACCGCGCGGCCGCCGCCGACGCCGACGGCTGGGAGGACGCGGCCGTGACGGTCGCACACTGCGTCGGCGCACGCCTGGCAGCGGCGAAAGTTCCTGTCACACATGTGGTCGTCGCCTTGCGGTCCACCGACAGGTTGCTGACCGAGTCCATGCTGGACGACGACGGCGACGCCCGAGCGCTGGCCGCGGCGGGAACCGCGCTGGCCGCCGAGCTGATGTCCGCGTTCTGCGCCGGTGACGACGGGCTGGCCGACGCGTTGCTCGCCGGCACCGCACCCGATGCGGCTGCGGCCTTCTACACGGTCGTCGCGACCCGGGGAGCCTTGCCCGCACGAGTGGTAAGCGCTTTCCGAAAGCGTGGGCAGGTGCTTCTGGCGACCTCCGGACATCTATTGCTGCCGGTCACCGAAGCGGCCGCGCTGCCGTTGTGCCGCGATGTGTGCGAGGAGATCGGCGGCGAGGTGTGGTTCTGCGTCGCGGAACGGCCCGCCGCGCGCGTCGCGTTGGCGCGCAAGGAGGTCGACGAGATCGACGCGCTGATCGCGTCACTCGGCCGGCCGCCGGGCGTGTACCGGATCGACGACATGTTGTTCGAAAGCGCCGTGATGGAGACGCCGGAGGTCCGCGACGAGCTCGGCAAGGTCGTGGCGCCGTTGCTGGCGAACCCAGTTCTCGTCGAAACAGTCCTCGCTCTGCTCGAGGCGGACGGCAACCGGGCGGTAGCTGTCAAGAAGCTGTTCATCCACCGCAGCACGATCGACTACCGGTTGTGGCAGATCGAGCAGCTCACCGGACTGAGCCCGGTCAACCCGCGTGACCTCGCCGTTCTCGGCACCGCGATCGGCATGAGCCGCGCGAACGCGTTGGGCTGAAACGGTTCCGAAGACCTGAGGTGAACATCAAGGGTCGCTCAAGCCACCTGTGCCAACTGTCGACAGTTGCCTAACGTTCCGGTGCGACACCGTAGGGCCCTCAGGGAGGCGACGCGTGACCACCGTTCTGGACAGCAGGCTGCTCAACGACGTGCTGCGTGACATTCTCAGCCCCTTCGACCTGCCACCGGTCGAGGACGTGGCCACCCGTCGTCAGCTCGCCGGCACGCTGCTGTCCGGACGCGACAACGGGTCGTTCGACGGACTCGCGCTCGCCTACGCGGTCATCGCGTTCTGCTCGTCCACTGAGGACGGTGCCGCCGAGGTGCTCGACGCCGTGCGGGACAACGCGGACGTGCTGGTGCTCGACGGCGTCAGCGGCGGTTACGTGCTGGCTCCGTGCGCCCAGGACGACCACATGGAATTCGCCAGGGAACTGCACGAGCGTCTCGGTGGCGAGGTGTGGATGGCGGTGGCGTGGGCACCCAGGCGTGACCTGGCGGCGGCCCGTGCGACGGCTGAGGACGTGCTGCGGATCGCGTCCGGCCGTGCGCCCGGTGTCTACGAGCTGCGCAACGTGTTGGCGGACTTCGCGGTGCTCCGTCAGCCCCATGTCGCCGAAAGGCTGACGCGCATGATCGAACCCGTGGTGGCGCAACAGCCGTTGCTCGACGCGCTGCGAGCGTTCATCTCCGAGGACGGCAACCGTGCGGCGGCGGCCCGGCGGTTGGACATTCACCGCAGCACGCTCGACCACCGTCTGCGGTTGGTCGAACGGCTCACCGGCTGCCGTCCGACCTCACCGCGTGCGTTGCTGACGTTGAGCGTCGCACTGACCGCGCACTCATCGCCTCAAGTGCCGCTCCCGCGCACTCACTAGTTGTTCGGGGTCACTGCTACTGAGTTCACTGCTTTTGGGCGGCGATCTGCTCGCGCAGGCGGTCCTCCTGCGCCTGGATCTCCGGCGTGATGACCTCCTCGAACGCCTCGGCGCCGTGGATCTGGCGGATCTCGACCTCGCCCTCCTGGAACGGCGCCTTCTTCAGCCACTCCACGGCGTCCTGCAGCGACGGCAGCTCCCAGATCCAGAAGCCGGCGATCAGCTCCTTGGTCTCGGCGAACGGGCCGTCGATGACCGTCGTCGCGCCCTTGGCGTCGAACGCGACCCGCGCGCCCTTGTTGCTCGGGTAGAGGCCGTCGCCCGCGAGCATCACGCCGGCCTTCACCAGCTCCTCGTTGTAGTTGCCCATCGCGGCCAGTTCCTCGGTGGTGGGCATGACGCCGTTCTCGGTGTCCTCGTTGCCCTTGACGATGACCATGAACCGCATCTCGATCTCCTCGTGTCTGGTGCTTCCGGTGCGTTTCTACCCAGCCGTCGATCGGGAGGGCCGCGTTTCGACGAGCTACGGGTGAATGTGACCGCCATCACACCACTGGGCGCGCGGTTACGCTGGTCCCATGCGTGAAGACGTCGACTGGATCCTCGAGAACTGCCAGGTCTGGGCCATCGTGGGGCTCTCGGACAACCCGTCCCGCGCGGCCCACGGCGTCGCGAGGTTCCTCCAGCAACGCGGCAAGAAGATCGTGCCGGTGCACCCGTCGGCCGAGACCGTGCACGGCGAGCAGGGGTACGCGACGCTCGCGGACATCCCGTTCGCCGTCGACGTGGTGGACGTCTTCCGCCGCTCGGAGGACGCCGGCCAGTTCGCGGACGAGGCCGTCGCGATCGGGGCGAAAGCCGTGTGGTTCCAGCTCGGCGTGATCGACGACGAGGCGTTCGGACGGGCGAAGGACGCCGGGTTGCGGATGGTCATGGACGTCTGTCCGGCGATTGAGTGGCGTTCCCGGTGACCGAGTAGCTAATCTGCCTGGGTCGTCCTCGGCCAATCTGGGGGTCCTGAGGACGAATCGGCCTGGGGGGCTTGGTTTCGCATGCACGTTGACATCGACGCGCTGCAGCCCGCGGATTCGCCGCGACTTGGTGGCTGCAGCGAGGAGTTCGTTCGTTCACTCGCGTTTTCCGACACTGATCTGCCACCGATCGTGGTGCATCGCGCCACGATGAGGGTGGTGGACGGCATGCACCGCCTGCGTGCTGCCAGGTTGCGCGGCAGTCGTTCCGTCGAGGTCGAGTACGTCGGTGGGCCGGTCGAGGACGTGTTCGTCCTGTCCGTGTCCGCGAACGTCTCGACGCTCTCGACCGCGGACCGCGAGGCGGCCGTCCGGCGGTTGCTGCGCTCGCACCCGCAGTGGTCCGACCGCGCCATCGCGGCCTCGACCGGCCTCGCGGCCAAGTCCGTCGGCGTGCTGCGCCGCGCGGTGGGCGGGCGCGCCGAGGTGCGGGTCGGGCGGGACGGCAAGGTCCGGCCGCTCAACTCCGCCGCCGGCCGCCGGCTGGCCGGCCAGATGATCACCGAACGGCCCGACGCGTCGTTGCGCGACATCGCACGGGCGGCGGGCGTCTCGCCGGGGACCGTCCGTGACGTCCGGCGGCGGCTGGCCTCGGGGCTCGACCCGGTGCCCGAGCGGATGCGGGCGGCCGAACGGTCCGGGGGTGACGTGGCGGCGACGCGGACCGAGGTCCGGGCGCCGGACACGACCCTGCCGATCCTGCGGCGGGACCCTTCGCTGCGCTTCAACGAGAACGGGCGGCACCTGCTGCGGTGGCTGGAAACGCACGCCGTGTCGTCGGGGGAGTGGTCCACGGTGGTCTCCGGGGTGCCCTCGCACTGCCGGGAACTGGTGGCGGACATGGCCCGCGGGTGCGCGGAGGCGTGGGTGGAGATGGCCGAGGCGCTGGAGCGGGAGGACCGGGCTGCCGTGTGAGGCTCAGGCGAACAGGATTTCTTTGATCTCGCCGGACACCTCGCGCCCCGCGGCCGGCCGCAGGCGGAACAGGAGCTTGCTGAACGACGTCAGGTCGATGTGCACGGTCGCGGACCGCACCTGGCGGATGTCGTCCAGCAGGGCGGCGACCAGTTCGCAGGCGTGGTCGACGTCGCCGGCCTCGGCGTGCGCGAGGGCCCGGCGCAGGCCGAACCGGGTGCGGGCGCGCAAGGCGCCCGGGGCGATCAGCGGGACCTGGGTGTCCATGATCGCGGCGGCTTCGGCGTGCCGGCCCAGGTCGTGGAAGGCCCAGGCCCGCGCCATCGCCACCTGGTCCAGCACGCTCGTTGTGCCGTAAGGGGATTCGCCCGCGGCCTGTTGCCACCGCGCCGCCCGGTCGAGGGCGTCCTCGCACCGGTCCTCCACACCTGCCAGCGCGTAGCCCAGGGCTTCTCGATGCGCGGCCCCGGCTTTCACCGCCGGCGAGCGGGACTTGCCTGCGCGTCGGGCGAAACTGACGGTCGCATGGGCATCTCCTCGATACATGGCGAACTCGGCGGCACGGACCAACGCCCAGGCCTCGAGTTCCAGGTCACCGCCCTTGACGGCGTACTGGACGGCCCGTTTGGTCAGTTCGGCGGCCGAGGCGTCGTCGCCGCGTTCCTGTTCCATCCAGCCGGCGTACTCGGCGTACCGCGCGGACAGCAGCCACAGGCCGCGACCCAGGCCGGGGTCGTCGGCGGAACGGGCCATGGAGCTGAGTATGTCCGCCTGGTGGCGCAAACCGCCGAGCAGCACCACCTCTGCACTGAGCCGGTGGCCCAGGGCGCGGTGTTGCTCGAACATCGCGTTGTAGGTGAGCAAAGTGGTGTGGTCACTGGGAATCGGGCGGACCGGGGCGTCGGTCAGCTCGATCAGCCGGCCTTCCGCCTGCAGCGCGTCGTCGAAGATCCGGGCCATTTCGGGGTTCGGGTGGACCTGCCCGTTCTCGATCTTGCTGAGGTGGCCCTTGCTGTACGGTACGAGCCCGGTCATGCGGGTGAGTGAGTACCCGCGCTCGCTGCGCAGGCGGCGGACCTCCTGGCCGAACGTGGGCGACACGGCTACACCCCCTCCCCCAGTAGTGTGTCGAGCTTCAAACCCCCGGATACCAGATGTCCACGAATTGTCCGGAGATTGACGATCAACTGGGACTAAGTGAAGTGGTCGTCGATGGTTCCATGTGAGTCATGGTGATGACGCGCTCCGACGAGGCGGCTGGTGTGGTGATGGTCTGGCAGCGCTTGGCGACCAACGTGGTCCACCGGTCCCAGTGGTTCGAGGTGCGCGCCGACGACGTCGTCAGACCGGACGGCGGGCATGGCACTTACACGCACGTGGTGGCACCGGGATCGGTCACGGTGCTCGCGATCCAGGACGACGATCACGTCGTGCTGACCCGGCAGTGGATCTACACGCACGGCGGCACGGAATGGCGGCTGCCCGGCGGGGCCGTCGACGACACGGACGACGATCCACTCGCCGCGGCCCGGCGTGAGCTCGCCGAGGAGACCGGGCTGCGCGCCGAGAAATGGGAACGGCTAGGTCAGATCCACGGCGCGGACAGCCTGAGCAACCACGTCGACCACATCTTCCTCGCCACCGGTCTCACCCAGGGCGAGGCGTCGCTCGAGCCTGGTGAGGCGGACCTGCGCGTGCGGACCATGCCGTTCTGCCACGCGCTCGACCTGGTCCGTCAGGGCATGCTCCCGCACGCCGGCAGCTCGCACGCGCTGCTCGTGATGGCGTTGCGCCGCACCGCCCAGAAATAGTGTTTCAGGGGTTTCCTGATTTCGGTGGAAACAGGAAACCCGTTCTCATTCGACTGGCGGAAAGCCACTCTTGGTGCATCGGCGAGAACATCAGCCCGAAAGCCAGTCAGAATGAGAAGGTGAATTTCTCGATGAGAATGATCTGCTCACTCGCCACCGTCGTGAAGGTTGCCGCGATCTGCCTGTTCCTGGGATTCGTGGTCGGCAGTTTCTTCATGGTATCGGTGATCTGACCCGACTTCGGACTGCGGTTCTCCCTTAGTTCACAAGGGAGGTGTCAGCCGTGGAACCGCATTTCTGTGTTGAACTGATCTGAATTTACCCGATCAGACCCGTGGCGACCATTGGACGCCGTAGCCGCGGCCCTGACGAGGATGCGGGAACGACACGTCGATCTCCCCGATCTCGTCCACGGGCAGCTTGCGCGGCCACGGCGTCAGGTCGTCGGTGTCGCGCGCCAGGGCCTCCTCGACGCGCCACACCGAGTCGGGCAGGTCGTCCCGGTCGAAGCGAACACGCAACCGGAACGACTCGCACATCCGCTCCGGCCAGAACACGTAGGTCGGACGCATCGACTGTCCCCGCGGTACTCGCACCTCGAGTGCGAACTG
This sequence comes from Lentzea sp. NPDC054927, assembly GCF_053610285.1. NCBI lineage: Bacteria > Bacillati > Actinomycetota > Actinomycetes > Pseudonocardiales > Pseudonocardiaceae > Lentzea > Lentzea sp. NPDC054927. The sequence continues at coordinate 9,631 of NZ_JBSGXZ010000012.1, read as the reverse complement.
GTGTGTTTGTCCCGTGTTGAGGGGTCGGGGCAAGCGCAGCTTCATGAGGAACCGCCGAGGGGACGGCCGTTCGTGGCCGATGAGCTCCACCCCGTGCAACACCTCCACGTCCAGGTCGCCCGGAGCGCCGTCGGGCGTGGGGGAGGGGATCGTGATGGACCACGCGATCTCGTTGACACCGTCGGTGTCGGCCACGACGGTCCGGCGTTCCGTGCACGCGGGCGTCGGTCCGTCCAGCTTCAGCAGCGCGTCGAACTCCTTGACGTGCCAGAGTTCCGACGGCGCCACGTGTGCCGTCGACGGGGCCGGCTGCAGTGCCACCTCCACCAGGCGCTGCAGCCCGGCCTCCATCCTCCTGCGCACTGTGCGAGCACCGCGGTCCTGTTGCTTCGCGAGCCACTCGATGCGTTCGTTGAGGAACCGGAACTGCGCTTCCTCGTGCAGTCCGAGCGGTGCGAGAACCGCGCTGCGGACCTCGACCGGGAATCCGCGCGCCGCGTTCGTCACCCAGTCGCGCAGTTTCGTTCTCACGGCTTCCGCGCCGTCCGTCTCCACGACGCCGCACACCTGCCTCAGCGCCGGACCGACGTGCAAGTCGATTCCGGGAGTCTGCACTCCGCGGCCGCGGCACAACGTGCGCAGTTCTTCCATCAGCTGCTCAGGTGAGACAGACATCCGTCCTCCGCGCGCGGAAATGCTTTGCCGGGCATGTCGGGCATGCCTGCCGTGACGTTACTCCGGATGGATTCTTCTACACCGTCCGACGAGATGATCACCGCCGATCGACTGATGTTCTGACCTGGCCTTTCGCGGTAACGTGCTGGTCACGGGCGGTGACTGTCCTCCGGTCACCGTCATCCCTGCCTGATGTGGAGGTTGGATTCGTGCTGCGCACAATAATCTCAGCCCTTTCCGCGTTCGCGCTGATCAGCGGCGTTCCTGCCGTCGCTGCCCCGGCTGAGAGCGCTTACCTGCTGCAGTTCCGCACCACCCTGTCCGACGCCCAGCGCCACCAGCTCAAGGGGCTCGGCGTGCGGCTCGGCGCGTTCGTCCAGGACGGCACCTACGTCGCCCGGATGACGAGCACCTCACGCGTTTCGCGGTTGAACTACGTCCGCGAGGTGCGTCCGTTCCAGGCCCAGCCCCAGATCGCCGCGCTGGGTGGTTCCTCGACCTATCTGATCGCGCTGGCCGAGCAGGACGCGCGGGACCAGAAGGTGGTCGCCGACAAGGTGAAGTCCTTGGGCGGCAAGGTGAACGAGATCTCCGAGAGCCGTGAGCACATCATGGCCACGCTGGACGCGGGCCAGGCCGCGCAGCTCGCGAAGCTGCCCGCCGTGATCGCCATCGACCCGGTGTCCGCGCCGGAGACCGACATGGCGATCTCGCGCGAGTCGTCCGGTGCCAACTACATCGAGACCGCCGGCGGCTACCGCGGCCAGGGCGTGCGCGGCGAGGTGATGGACGGCGGCCTGCGCACCACGCACCAGGAGTTCCGCGCCCGTCCGCCGGTGATGCACACCGGCAACTCGTCGAGCACCTCGCACGGCACCTCGACGTACGGGCAGATCTTCGCGTCGGGCGTCTCGTCCGCGCACCGCGGTCTGCTGCCCGAGGCACAGGGCATCTTCGCGATCTACGGCTCGGGTGACCGGTACGCGCACACCAAGCAGCTCGTCGACCCGGCGGGCCAGTACAAGGCCGTGTTCCAGTCGAACAGCTGGGGCGACGCGCTCACCACGTCCTACACGGCGATCTCGCAGCAGATGGACCGGATCGTGTTCGACCACGACATCCTCATCTGCCAGTCGCAGAGCAACGCCGGCACCCGCAGCTCGCGCCCGCAGGCGTGGGCGAAGAACGTGCTGTCGGTCGGCGGCCACTACCACTACAACACCGCCGCGCGCACGGACGACAAGTGGAACGGCGGAGCGTCGATCGGCCCCGCCGCCGACGGCCGCATCAAGCCGGAGATCTCGAACTTCTACGACCGCATCGACACCACGACGTCCACCAACGACACTGCCTACACGACGTCGTTCGGCGGCACGTCCGGCGCCACGCCGATCACCTGCGGCAACGCCGGTCTGCTGTTCCAGATGTGGGCCGACGGCGTGTTCGACGGCGCCCCCGGCAAGAAGCGCGACGTGTTCGCGTCCCGCCCGCACGCGGCGACCGCGAAGGCTTTGCTGATCAACACCGCTGACCAGCACCCGTTCACCGGCACCACGCACGACCAGACGCGGACGCACCAGGGTTGGGGCACCGCGTCCGTTCGCAACCTGTACGACCGCGCTCGCGCGGGTGGCTGGAAGCTGCCCGTGCTGGTGAACGAGACCGATCTGGTGACCACGGGCCAGACCAAGCGCTACTCGTTCACGTCCAACGGCCAGACGCCGCTGCGCGCGACGCTCGCCTACACCGACCCGGCCGGTTCGCCGACCGCGGCCAAGGCGACCGTCAACGATCTGACGCTGAAGGTCACCGCGCCCAACGGCACCGTCTACTGGGGCAACAACGGCCTGCTGGCCGGCAACTGGTCCACGCCCGGCGGCGTCGCGAACACCGTCGACACCGTGGAGAACGTGCTCGTCCAGGCACCGGCGGCGGGCACCTGGACCGTCGAGGTGGTCGCGACCGCGGTCAACGTGGACGGTCACACCGAGACGGCCGCCACCGACGCCGACTACGCGCTGGTCGTGTCGTAGCTCCATTCAGGACGGTGGCGGTTTCCTGCCTGGCCGCCACCGTCCTGACCTGCGGATTGCAGGAATCCTGCAAGCAATCGGCAGGGTCGCCCGTGCAGGTTCCCCAACGGATGCGTCGGATCGCCGACGCGAGAGAGGGGAATCCGATGAGGATGTTCCGCAGGTTCGGCGCCGTCGCGCTGGCGTTCGCGGCCGTCGTGGGGCTGGTGGGCGTGTCACCGGCTTCGGCGGCGATCCGCAGGTTCACAGGGTCGGGCATGTGCCTGGACGGCTTCAACGGCCGTGCGGACGGCGAGGTCTACGTCACCGGCTGCAACACCGGCGCGTTCCAGAAGTTCGACTGGTCCGGCTCCTTCACCGGCACGACGCGCCTGCGCAGCCAGGGCGTGCCCGGCTACTGCGTCCACAACGCGGGCAGCCGGGTGAACCTGGAGCCGTGCAGCGCCGCCTCGTTGCAGCTCTGGGAGGTGCGGGGCAGGGCGGGCAGCCTGATCATCAGGCAGAACAACCTGTGCCTGGCCAGGGCCCTCGGCGACAACCCGAACCGGGTGATCATGCAGGGCTGCACCGTCCTCGGCTCGGCCTGGGCCCTCGCCTAGTTCTCACTCGAACCTGGTCGCGTCTCCCGCGCCGTAGCGGATGATCTCGGGCTCGCCGCTGGAGAAGTCCACCACCGTGGTGGGCGTGGTGCCGCACTCCCCGGAGTCGATCACCGCGTCCACCGCGTGGTCGAGGCGTTCCTTGATCTCCCAGCCCTGCACCAGCGGCTCGGCCTCGTCGGGCAGCAGCAGCGTGGACGTGAGCAGCGGCTCACCCATCGCCTCGAGCAGTGCCTGCGTCACGACGTGGTCGGGGATGCGCGCGCCCACCGTCTTCTTCTTCGGGTGCATCATGCGGCGCGGCACCTCCTTCGTCGCGGGCAGGATGAACGTGTAGCCGCCCGGCGTGGAGGCCTTGATCGCGCGGAACACCGCGTTGTCGACGACCACGAACTGGCCGAGCTGCGCGAAGTTCTCGCACATCAGCGTGAAGTGGTGCTTGTCGTCGAGCTTCCTGATCTCGCGGATCCGGTCGATGCCGTCCTTGTTGCCCAGTCGGCAGCCGAGCGCGTAACAGGAGTCGGTCGGGTACGCGATCAGGCCGTCCTCCCGCAGGATGCGCACGGCCTGTTCGATGGCGCGCTTCTGCGGGTTGACCGGGTGGACGTCGAGGTACTTGGCCATGGCGCAGCAGCTTAGGCCGATCACCGAGGGGCCAGCATTTCGGCTCGCGCACGTTGATAACCTGGGCGTACTTCTTTCCCCGGTTTGGAGACCCTCAGCGATGCTCGACCGTGCCGTCGTCGACGCCCTGTTCCCCTCGGATCTGCCCGAGCCGTCCCACTGGGAGCAGCAGTACCCGCCCCGTGAGCTGGGTGAGGGCGCCAAGGTCACGCGTCTGGGCCCGTCGCCGACCGGGTTCCTGCACATCGGCGGCCTGTACGTCGGCATGATCGACCGCGACCTCGCGTCGCAGTCCGGCGGCTCGTACATCGTGCGCGTCGAGGACACCGACCAGGCGCGCGAGGTCGAGGGCGCCGTCGACCAGTTCAACCAGGCGTTCAAGTACTTCGAGATCGAGCCCGACGAGGCCGACTCCGTGGGCGCGTACGGCCCGTACCACCAGTCGCAGCGCGAGCAGATCTACCTGACCTACGTGCGTGAGCTGCTGCGTTCTGGTGCCGCGTACCTGTGCTTCGCCACGAAGGACGAGCTGGCGGACATCACCGCGCGCCAGCAGGCCACCAAGCTCCCCACCGGCTACTACGGCCGTTGGGCGATCTGGCGCGACAAGACCGCGGAGGACGTTCAGACCGCTTTGGACGAGGGTCGCCCGTACGTCGTCCGCTTCCGCTCGCCGGGCAAGGCGGGGGAGCGCACGTCGTTCGTCGACGCCATCCGCGGCTCGCTGGAGCACGAGGCCAACCGCAACGACGTGGTGATCCTGAAGGCCTCGGACCAGTCGCCGCGCCTGCCCACGTACCACTTCGCGCACGCCGTGGACGACCACCTGATGCGCGTGAACCTGGTGATCCGCGGCGAGGAGTGGATCTCCTCGGTCCCGACCCACCTGCAGCTGTTCGACGCCCTGGGCTTCGAGCGCGTCGAGTACGCCCACATCGCGCCGCTGATGAAGCAGCAGGGCGGCTCCCGGCGCAAGCTCTCGAAGCGCAAGGACCCCGAGGCCTCCGTCGAGTTCTTCATCGAGGCGGGCTTCCCGGCCGAGGCCGTCAAGTACTACCTGCGCGGCCTGGTGAACGCCCGCCTGGCCGAACTCCCGCTCGCCGAAGCCCTCGCGGCCCCGATCTCCCTGGCCGAGTGCGGCGTCGCCGGCCCGCTGGTCGACCTGGTGAAGCTCGAGGACATCGCCGCCGACTACGTCGCTGGTCTGTCCGGCGAGGAGATCATCGATCGGGTCTCGGCCTGGGCGTCGACCTACGACCCGGCCCTGGTCACCGTGCTCGCCGACGCACGCGACGAGGCCCTCGCGGCCCTGCAGGTCGAGCGCGGCCCCGAGGTCGCCAACCCGCGCAAGGACCTCCGCAAGTGGTCCGACTTCCGCACGGCCTACGGCTTCTTCTTCCCGTCGCTCTTCACCCTGGTGACCGACCGCGCCGACGAGCGCCTCGGCGGCCTGGCCCCCGACCTCGTCGCCACGTTCGCCGCCGACTTCGCCGACAACTACGCCGACGTCGAAGACGGCCAGGAGTGGTTCGGCCAGATCCGCGAACTCGCGGGCAAGCACGGCTTCGCGCCGAACCCCAAGGAGTTCAAGAAGAACCCGGACGCCTACCCCGGCTCCATCAAGGAGGCGGCGCAGCTGATCCGCGTGGCCCTCACCGGCTCGAACCGCAGCCCGGACCTGCACGCCGTGGCTCGCACCCTGGGCAAGGACGAGGTCCTGCGCCGAGTGCGCGCGCTGGCGGGCTGATCCGCCGTTGACCGGCCCCTGGCTCCTACGGGAACCGGGGGCCGTTCGCCATCCGGTGCTCCGCCCGTGAACGAGGAGTGCGTCACCTGTGTCCGAGCCCAGCACCATCACCGACGAGCAATGGCGTGACGCCGAGAGCATCTGGGACTACCACCAGATGGGCCACGAGCTCCGACCGGTGGATGCCGCGATCGGGCTCGGCAGCCACGACCTCGGTGTGGCGACCTTCGCCGCCGAGTTGTATCGAGCAGGTTTGTTCCCGCTGCTGGTGTTCAGCGGCGGGAACAGCCCGACGACCGCGGCGCGATTTCCGCGTGGCGAGGCCGTGCACTACCGCGAACATGCCAGGGCGCTCGGCGTGCCGGACAGCGCCATCTTGGTCGAGCCCGAGGCGGGAAATACCGGTCAGAACGTCTCGCTGTCGCGTGCTCTGCTCGCCGATCACGGTCACGTGCCCCGCTCGGTCCTGTTGATCTCGAAGCCGTACATGGAGCGGCGTGCGTACGCGACGTGCCGCAAGGTGTGGCCCGAGGTCGAGGTCGTCTGTGCGTCGGAACCGCTGAAGTTCGACGACTACGTTCGATCGATCGGCGACGAGAAGCTGGTGGTCGACATGCTGGTCGGAGACCTGCAACGGATCGTCGAGTACCCGAAGCAGGGGTTCGCGGTGGAACAGGACGTACCGGCGGGCGTGCTGGGCGCGTACAACCGCCTGATCGAAGCGGGCTTCGACAGCCGACTGCTGTGAGCCCGCGCCGAAGGCGCCATCTCGTGGCGATGCGAAGCGAGCCGGACAGGGCAATGCCGCGTTGGGTACGCCCAGGTGCGATGGACCGCCGGGCAGCGGTGCAAGCCCCAATCGCAATCGTCGCGCAGCGGCGATGGACTCCCACGCCTCGTCCATGCCTGCGCAACCACGCTGAAACGTGACCGGCCCACACCAGGCGACCCCTCCGCTGGAACGCGACCAACCCGCCACCGAGCCCTCGCCACGGCAGCGCGACCACCCGACCGGCCGTCACCCGACCGCCCATCCCAGCCGCCCAACCGGACCACCGCCCCCGCCGCCGAGCGACCGCCGAGCGACGCCTGCGCTGCGCCCGAACGACGGCTGCGCCGCACCCGAGCGAGCGGTCGGCCCGGTATGCCCAGTTCGTCCTGCGGAGTTCCGGAAATAAATTCGTGAGAGCGTTCCCATTGACGTGGACGTAACACGCCGTTGAGGATCGCGGCATGCATTGGAGAAGCACTCTCGCCGCAGTGCTGGGGCTGACGCTGGCCGCCGGCGCTACATCGGCCGCCGTCGCGCAGGAAGCGCAGCACTGGCCGAAGCAGACGGTCATCGGGCAGCCCAAGACGGAGCACGGGTGCGCCCGCATCGAGAAGTCCCTGCCCGAGCTCAAGGGCTGGCCGAAGGTCGAGAGCCAGCTCAAGGGTGACCGCAAGGACGAGGCGCGCATCAAGGCGATCCTCAAGGACATGACGCTGGCCGAGAAGGTCGGCCAGATGACGCAGCCCGAGATCGGCGCGATCACGGCGGACGACGTCAAGACCTACGGGTTCGGCTCCGTCCTCAACGGTGGTGGCAGCTGGCCCGGCGCCAACAAGAAGGCCACGCCGCAGGACTGGCTGGCGCTCGCGGACGCGTACTTCGAGGCGTCCAAGCAGACGCGCACCAAGATTCCCGTCATCTGGGGCATCGACGCGGTGCACGGCAACAACAACGTCTACGGCGCGACGGTCTTCCCGCACAACATCGGTCTTGGCGCGGCGCACGACCCGTGCCTGATCCGGGACATCAACGAGGCCACGGCCGAGCAGATCCGGGCCACCGGCCAGGACTGGGCGTTCTCGCCGACGCTCGCCGTCGTCCAGGACGACCGGTGGGGGCGCACGTACGAGGGCTTCTCCGAGGACCCGCGGATCACCCGCGCGTACGGGTTCGAGGCCATCAAGGGCTTGCAGGACAACGCGAAGAAGCGCATCGGCGAGGACGGCGTGATCGCCACCGCCAAGCACTTCCTCGGTGACGGCGGCACGACCGGTGGCAAGGACCAGGGCGTCAACCCCTCGTCCGAGAAGGACATGATCAACATCCACGGTCAGGGCTACTACGGGGCGCTGGCCGCGGGTGCCCAGACGGTGATGATCTCGTTCAACAGCTGGACGAACGACGTCATCAACGAGGGCAAGGTGCACGGCAGCAAGTACGTGCAGACCGGCATCCTCAAGGAGAAGATGGGCTTCGACGGCCTGCTCGTCTCCGACTGGAACGGCATCGGCCAGGTCACCGGCTGCACCAACGCCAGCTGCCCGCAGGCGGTCAACGCCGGCATGGACATCATCATGGTGCCGCAGGACTGGAAGGCGTTCATCACCAACACGATCGCCCAGGTCCAGTCCGGTGAGATCCCGCTGGCGCGCATCGACGACGCCGTCACCCGGATCCTGCGCGTCAAGCTGCGCGCCGGCACGTTCGACGCCCCGAAGCCGAGCCAGCGTGACCACGCGGGCGAGCAGAAGGCGTTGCTGCACAAGGAACTCGCTCGCGAGGCCGTGCGGGAGTCCGCAGTGCTGCTGAAGAACGACAAGCGCGTGCTGCCGTTGTCCAAGCGCAGCAAGGTGCTCGTGGTCGGCAAGACCGCGGACAACATCGGCAACCAGACGGGTGGCTGGACGCTGTCCTGGCAGGGCACCGGCAACACCAACGCCGACTTCCCCAACGCCACCAGCATCCTCAAGGGCATCCAGGACACCCTGGGCGCCGCCAACGTCACGTTCGCCGAGACCGCGGACGGCGTCGACCCGGCGCAGTTCGACGCCGTCATCGCCGTCATCGGTGAGACGCCGTACGCGGAGGGCGTGGGCGACCTCGGCAAGCGGTCGTTCGAGAGCGCTCGCCTGCAGCCGCAGGACCTCGCCGTGCTGGACAAGGTGTCCGGCAAGGGCAAGCCGGTCATCACCGTCTACGTCGGCGGCCGCGCGCTGTACATGAACAAGGAGATCAACCGCTCCGACGCGTTCGTGGCGGCCTGGCTGCCCGGCACCGAGGGCGGTGGCATCGCCGACCTGCTGATCAAGGGACGCCACAACGGGTTCAGCGGCAAGCTGTCCTACTCGTGGCCCGGCGAGGCCTGCCCGGCACTGCCCGGTGAGCCTGCCAAGAAGCCGCTGTTCAAGCTCGGCTACGGCCTGCGCGACTGGCAGACCGGCAACCTCGGCAAGCTCGACGAGACCAGCCCCGGCGCCCTGTGCTCCGGTGGCGGCGGTGGCACGGCGACCGAGGACCTCGAGGTCTTCAACCGCACGGACATCGCGCCGTACCAGGCCATGATCGGCTCCGCGGAGAACTGGGGCGGCACCGTCGTCGGCCCGGACGGCCAGGCCTCGCACGCCGAGATCAACGTCGTGCAGTCCGACGTCAACGTCCAGCAGGACGCGCTCAAGACGACGTGGACCGGCACCGGCCCCGGCCAGGTGTACCTGCAGAGCCCGACCGGCAGCGACCTGCGCGGCTACGGCAATGCCAACGCGGCCATCCAGTTCGACGTGATCGTGCACGCGGCCCCGGCCAACCGCACGGTCATCAGCGCGCACTGCGTGTACCCGTGCATGGCCGAGATCGATGCCACGCAGGCGTTCCGCAACCTCCCCGTCGGGCAGAAGGCGACCGTCAAGATCCCGGTCTCCTGCTTCTCCGACAAGGGACTGGACCTGGAGAACGTCAACACGCCGTTCCTGGTCTACACCGACGGCGCGTTCCAGGCGTCCTTCGCGAACGTGCGATGGGTGCCCAAGGCGGGCGCTGATCCGGACGCACTTCCCTGCACGTAACCCGGAAACACGCAACGCGAACCGTGCCCTACCGGCAACCCAGCCGGTAGGGGCCGTCCGGGAAGTGCTCCACCCACAGCCCCGAGGTCAGGGGCGCCCGGTTCCGCTCGCACAACCCG